>WOZO01000158.1 GCA_011620315.1 Sideroxydans sp.
ACTTGGCAGACAGTGCAGGAAACCTGGCTCCATCGCCTCGGCAATCTGACGCTGACCGGTTATAACTCGACATACAGCGACAGACCGTTTCAGGAAAAGAAAGCCATTGCCGGTGGTTTCAACGACAGCCCGCTACGCTTGAACAAGTTTATTCGCGAGCAATCGGCGTGGGATGCCACTGCTATCGAGCAGCGCGGCAAACTATTGGCCGAGAAGGCAATCGACGTCTGGCGACCACTGGTGGTTGATCCATTGGCCGTGAAGCAGCGCGAGCTGGAAGAATACAAGGCGCTGGCAGCGAACTACAAAATTGAGGACCTGGAACTGGACGACATAGCGAAGAAGCTGCTGGAGGTTCTTCGGCCGCAGATCCAAGCAATGGGCAATGATGTGGTGGAGTTGCCCAACGACCGGAGCGTCATCTACCGCGTGTTCGATTTCTTTGTCGAAATCATTCCGCGCAAGCAGCGAATTACTCTCCTGCTGAACCTCGATTTTGCCGATTGTGAAGATCCATCTGGCAATGCAAGGGATGCAACGGAGTTTGCATTCATCATTGGCGCAACCGAGGCCGGTGGCGTCCTTTACAACCTGGACTCGGAAGGCGACATGCCTGCAGCAATTTACGTGGTTCGACAGGCATATGAGCGGGTGACAGAGTGATCTGTTGTTGATGCTTATTATTATGGTGATGGGTGCCGCTGTTCGCTCATCCGTTCCCACCATTGACGAATGAGCAGGCCAGCGGCAAGCCTGTCAGTCGTCGTCCCGATCACGGGCAGAAACAGGACATCCGTTTCGGGAACGACGACCCTAATGCATCCGGATTGTTAAAGATCTGCGTATCGCCCACACGGGCAGCACTACGCCCCTCTACACAGAGGGAATTTCGAAGCTGGTTATTGATCGAGTACGTGTCTGTCGTCAGATTGCATTCACTATTTGTCCAGTGACGTCGTTTGTACGATGCCGGAAAACTCGCGCAGAATATCGGGGTGGTTTTGGGATAAAAAGCGGATCACGGCTTCGTTGTCCAGCAACTTGGTCAAGTAACCCTTGGCAAGCACCAGATTGAGAACGTCCTGACCATAGGACTGCTCGACCAGTTTGAACTGCCCCTCGAGATTCGCCATTTCGCGCTCCATCTTTGCCATTTGATCGGGCGTGACACCCTTTAACTTCTTTGGCACACCTTCATTCACCAGCATATTGCTGGGCGTTGCCGCCAGCAGCGCTTGGGCGTAAGACACAGTGATGTTGTTGGTGGCCACCATCAGTTCCACGCACTCCACTTGTCGGGTCGGTTTCATCTTGCGCAGTACTGGGCTCAAATTGGCCGAGAAATGCTTGTCCTTGAGTAGTCGAACCGCCTCCGCACAAATGCCATCCAGTAGGTTGATTTTCTTGGTGATGTGCTCAATGTCCAGTTCCAGCGATTTCGCCAAGCGTTCCGGCGTGACGCCGCGCTCCACGGCGCGACGGATCATGAAATGTTCCTGAATAGTCGATAGTCGGTTGATTCGGTTGTTGTAGGTGTAACTCTCATCGTCCTTGGCGATTAGGCACAGGGCACTGCTGAACCCCAATTCCTGAAGCGCGAACATTCGAATATGCCCATCCAACAACAAGTGCATGCCGGTGGCCTTGTCCGCTTTGGCGATGGTCAGGGGTTCAATCAGGCCGATGGCATCGATGGATGCAACGATCTGCTTGAATTTCCTGGAGTGCGCAAGACCTTCTGGCGGTTTGCGTGATGGCAGCAACTTTTCAAATGCAACCGTAATGGGTTCAGGAACAAAGCCAAGGCGCATTTGAGTCATGCCGCGTTCCCTCCGGGCCAAACCCGTTCCGCGATGTGCTTCGGCAATGTTTCTAGCCCTTCAGCACACAGCAAATTGGTGAAGTTTTCGTCAGCGAGAAGATGGCGCATCGCTTCCACCACAAACAGCAATCGCTGCTGCGCAAATTCCGCTTTCTTGACCATGAGCTTCTGGCGCTCGACCTCCTTTTGATAGGTGCGGACCAGGCTAGACGAGGTGACATCCGGAACTTTTCGGGGCGCACCTCGGGCAATTGTCCGTCCCAGAGACCTACGCTTCTCGATGACCTTGCGCGCCTGAATCAGGTGATTTCCACGCAATTGCCCGCTCTCATACGCCTCCTGCAAAGCCGCTTGGATATCCTTATCGTTGCTGCCGGCGCCTGCAATGGTCAAGGCGGCATTGAGTGGAATGCGTCCTTTTTCCACCGCAATCAGCAGTCGCTCTTCACCATTCTTGAGCAGTTGCAAAATGCCATAGACGTAGTCCTCTCCGAGGCCTGTTTTCAGCGCGATCGCTTTCTTGTCGTAACCCTGGTCACGCAATTTTTCAATGCCTGCCAGCAGTTCCAGAGTACGTCCTTGGCGGCGAGCAATGTTCTCAGCCAGACTCATGATGAAAGCGTCTTCATCACTGACTTCGACGACCATCGCTGGAATCGTCGTTTCGCCGAGTGATTTGAATGCATTGAGCCTGCCTTCACCGCAAATCAGCATGAACTTTTCATTGCCATCCGCGTCGGTTCGCGGTGTCACGGTGATGGGTTTTTTCAGACCGATATTCTTGATATTGCCCACGATATCCGCGAAAACTTTGCCATTACGGTCACGCGAGTTGAGTACCTCGATCTTGTCGATCGGAATCATTTGCAAGTTGCTGGATGGGGGCTCTTTTTTCATGCTGCTCTCCTAACCCGTGTGCGTTCGGCCATGCCATAGAGGAAATCCATGCTGTCGAACCGGTAACTCTCGAACTCGATCCCATTATGTTCAGCCAAGCTGATGCGTGGTTGGCCGAAATCCAGTTGCGGCAGGAGGTAGTAATCGAGGGCGGTTTGGTTGGAATGGTCCAGGCGCACCGCCACTGTGATGTCCGGCCGCAGGCTGGTATCGAAACGGACCTTCCACCGATGACCACCCGCTTCGGTAGTGTGGCAGCGAACCACCACCACTGAAACGCTGAACTCTTGATTGATTCGCAGCAGATCGGTTGCCGGGTCGCGGACGACCAGTCCGCCAATTTCGCTGATTTGCGCCTCCGTATCTGCCACGATGACTGGATGCATGTGACGCAGGAGGCGATTGATCTCCAGGTAGCGATAGTCCCGATCGGGCGTGAAGCCGACCATCTGGTAGGCCCGTATCAGACTGCCAAAGCGATTCATATAGACAGCGGCCGAAGGCATGTTTTCGGTCTCGTCGATGATCAATCCTGACAGGAGTCCACGATTTTCGTAGAGGGTACGCAGCCGCTCGATCAACTCCTCGTCGGTATAGCGCCGATTTCGTTCTCGGATAATGCCCTGTGCCGTGTAGAACAGGTCGGGTTGAACGATGGGCTCGAAGGCCGCTTCCTTCTTGATCCACATCTCCCTGGGATTCGCTACCCGGGTTTTCTTGAGCTTGAAGGAGATCCGGTTGTAGACGTTGTTGCCGATGTACTTCTCATTGGTCAGGATTTCCTGGACGGTGGCACGAGTCCATTCGCGTCCCAGGTCGGTTTTTACCTTCATGGCGTTCAGGCGGCTGGCAATCTCGGATGTCGAGATGCCGTGATCGATAAACCATTGGTAGATCAGATTGACGGTGCGAACCTCATCGTCCGGACCAGGCATCAGGATCACGCGGTCTGTCTGCAAACTTTTGTGCTCGCCGCGCGCAAGCTCGCTTTTCACGGATCCGTTCTGATCGACCAGGATGCGGCGCAGGCCATAGCCGGCCGGGCCACCCTGACGATAGCCAAGTTCGATCAGGCGGCATTGGCCAGCGAACACTTTGGTCGATGTTCCCGGCTGTATTCGCCAGCCATTGCCCGTTTGACGCCTTTGACGATGGTCGAGACCGGTGAGCCATCGTTCTCGAATTGCTCGGCGCAGTAAGCGACCTGAATGCCGGCACGACGGCAGATGTACTCGTAGTAAGCACTCTCATCGGCATCCTGGAAGCGCCCCCAGCGACTGACGTCGTAGACCAGGATGATTTGGAAGTCCGCCGCCCCGGTTTCGACATCCTTAATCAGCTGTTGCAGGGCCTGCCGGCCATCGATGCGTAGCCCACTCTTGCCAGCATCGGCGTAGGTCTTGATGATTTCGATGCCGCGTCGGGCGGCATATTCACGAATCTTGTCGGCCTGATTCTCCGTCGAGTACTGCTGGTGCTCGGTCGACATTCGCACGTACTCAGCGGCCCGGAATAGGGATGCTTGGGCTTGCCCCTCTCCACCTGTGTTTTCTTGTTCTTGCATCGCCGCGCTGCTCCCTTACATGCGAAAAGATGCTTCTCGAACATCGGGCGTCACTTCGCGACGAGTGATTGATCAAGGCAGACACGGGTCGAGTCGGATTCGGATGCTCGATAGTTCGAGAACGCACATGCGGGAAGTTAACAGGCAACGGTGATGCCGCTGCACACGTCCTCATTTGCAATCACACGTCTTCATCGACCCGAGCCATTGTTAGCGTGGTGATTTCGACAATCCAAGTATGGCCGCCAATCGCACCATCCTCAAGGATTTGCGCCATTCGGTAGCGGCCTGATGGCGGGTTGATCAACGCGTGTGACACGTCCTCATTTGCAATCACCGTCGTGCGCTGTTTTTGATTGCGTTGTTGCTGTAAATTGCGGTTGCGCTCAACGTAGGCAGGATTCTCATCGCGGTACCGTTTCCAATACTCAGGATTTTCGGCGGCCCACGTTTTGCTGGTACGGATGTCGTTGTCGCGGTAATCGGAATCGCCCTGACGCGTTTGCTGTTGCCAACGCCGACGGCGTTCGCGTTGGCATTCCGAGTTGGTACAGTATTTCTGATTCGGGTTTTGAGGCCGAGGGGTGAAAGGATGGCCACAGGCTTGGCATTGCTTCGACATGATCATGCTCCATAACGAAAATCGGTATGGAACGTGCGTGACCGCGCCGCCGGATTGGGCATGTCCTGTCTGGAATGCCGTCGAACATCAATGATTGGAGAACCCTGTGCCCTGATCGATGACGGGGTGGGCGTGCGTGGGTACGTTCGTTCCGATCCATCGGCAGTTATTGACATTTACCGATGTTATGCAACACTATGCCCAACATGGACACTACTGCCGAGAGGCTGATCGATCTCGCGCGATCGCAAGGGCTGATCCGCCCCTGTGATCTGGCTCCGCTAGGAATCCCCCGGGTTTCCCTGACCCGTGCCGTCCGACGCGGGCAACTGGAGCGGGTCGGGCGAGGGCTGTACGGCCTGCCCGGGCGTGAGGTCTCGGCTCACGGATCACTGGCCGAGGTGGCGCGCAGGGTGCCCAAAGGCGTCGTCTGCCTGCTCTCGGCACTTCGTTTTCATGGCCTGACCACCCAGGCTCCCTTCGAGGTATGGCTGGCCATCGAGAACAAGTCCCTTGCGCCGAAACTCGACTTCCCGCCACTACGCATCGTGCGTTTCTCCGGCACGGCACTGACTGAGGGCGTGGAAGAACACGTCGTGGATGGCGTGACTATCCGTGTCACCGGCGTGGCCAAGACTGTCGCCGACTGCTTCAAATATCGGAACAAAATCGGCCTCGACGTTGCCCTGGAGGCGCTGCGCGAGGCTTGGCATGCGAAGCGTATGACCAGTGACGATATCTGGCGCTACGCCAAAATCTGCCGTGTGGCCAACGTGATGCGCCCCTACCTGGATAGCCTGACATGAGTGCTCGTAACATCAGTGCGTCCGTCCGCGATCGGCTGCTCAACAAAGCTCGGGCCGAAAAACTGGACTACAACCTGCTGCTGA
>WOZO01000072.1 GCA_011620315.1 Sideroxydans sp.
TTACCGTGCCGCCGCAGCAGGATATTTCAATGGAAACGATGATGCGCCAGCTGGATGGGTTGAGTTCGCTGCTGGGCGACAGAAGCGACAAGCTGGTCGCGCTCGAGACTTTGCTGCAGCAAGACAAGCTGGACAAGAAGATGTTGCCCTCTGTGGCACCGATCACTGTGAGTTGGTACTCTTCCAACTTTGGCTGGCGTATCGATCCATTTACCGGCAAGAACGCGATGCATGAAGGCGTGGACTACATGGTGCCGGCCGGCACGCCGATATATGCGTCTGCCGGGGGCGTGGTGGTGTTTGCGGGGCTGCATCCTCAGTATGGTAATATGGTCGAGATCGATCACGGTAACCAGATCATCACCCGCTATGCACATGCTTCAAGGCTGCTGGTCAAGGTCGGCGAGGTTGTGCGCCGCGGGCATGAGATCGCAAAAGTCGGCAGTACCGGACGCTCTACCGGCAACCACCTGCATTTTGAAGTGAGATTCAAGGGGGCGGCACAGAATCCTGTGCGCTTCCTGGAAAATGCAGCCAGCTGAAGCGGGTGTCTTTACGGCAGGGTGAGGTGAGTACCTCACCCTTTTTTATTTGTTCGCAACAATCGTCACAGAAAATACAAGCATGATCTCCAAATTGTTGAAATCCGTCTTCGGTAGTCGAAATGACCGTCTGCTTAAACAATATAGGCAGAATATAGCGCGTATCAATGCGCTGGAGTCGGCGCTGCAGACACTGTCAGATGAGGCATTGCAAGCCAAGACCGCAGAATTCAAGCAGCGCGCGGGCAAAGGCGAGACGCTTGACGAACTGCTGCCGGAAGCGTTCGCTGTGGTGCGCGAAGGCAGCAGGCGCGTGTTGCAGATGCGCCATTTCGATGTACAGTTGATCGGCGGTATGGTGCTGCATTACGGCAAGATCGCCGAGATGCGCACCGGCGAGGGCAAGACCTTGATGGCGACTTTGCCGGCCTACCTGAATGCCTTGTCCGGCAAGGGCGTGCATGTGGTGACGGTGAACGACTATCTGGCCTCGCGCGACGCTGAGTGGATGGGCCGTCTCTACCGTTTCCTCGGGCTTTCCGTCGGCGTCATCCTGTCCAATATGGATCACGGTGACAAACTGGCGGCCTACAACGCCGACATCACCTACGGTACCAACAACGAATTCGGCTTCGACTATCTGCGCGACAACATGGCGGCACGTGCCGAAGACCGCTTTCAGCGCGGCCTGAATTTCGCCATCGTCGATGAGGTCGATTCCATCCTGATCGACGAGGCACGCACGCCGCTGATCATCTCCGGACAGGCTGAAGACAACGTCGATATCTATGTGCGGGTCAATGCATTGGCACCCAAACTGGTTCGCCAGGCGGACGACGAAGCCCCCGGTGATTACAGCGTGGATGAGAAGAGCCACCAGATCCTGTTGAGCGAGGCCGGGCATGAGCACGCCGAGCAGTTGCTGTCACAGGCGGGATTGCTGCCGGAGGGAGGCAGCTTGTATGACCCCGCCAACATCACGCTTATCCATCATCTCTATGCGGCTTTGCGCGCGCACAACCTGTTCCATCTCGACCAGCATTACGTGATCCAGGATGGCGAAGTGGTGATCGTCGACGAGTTCACCGGGCGCCTGATGGCGGGCCGACGCTGGTCGGACGGCCTGCATCAGGCGGTGGAGGCCAAGGAAGGTGTGGCCATCCAGAAGGAGAACCAGACGCTGGCCTCCATCACCTTCCAGAACTATTTTCGCATGTATAACCGCCTGTCCGGCATGACCGGCACGGCCGATACCGAGGCGTTCGAATTCCAGTCCATCTACAACCTGGAGACGGTCATCGTGCCGCCGCATCGCCCGACCGTGCGGCAGGATCTGATGGACAAGGTGTATCTGACCGCCAAGGAAAAATACGCCGCAGTCATCGCCGATGTGCGCGACTGTCACAAGCGCGGCCAGCCGGTGCTGGTGGGCACCACTTCCATCGAGACTTCTGAATTGTTGTCCGGCTTGATGGAAAAAGCCGGTTTGCCGCACCAGGTGTTGAACGCCAAGCAGCACGCGCGCGAGGCGGAGATCGTCGCGCAGGCGGGACGTCCCGGCATGATCACCATCGCCACCAACATGGCCGGCCGAGGAACCGACATCGTGCTGGTCGGCAATGTGGAAAAGCCGGTCGAACTGGTGCGCATGGACGAGAGTCTGGATGCGGATACGCGGGAAAAGCGCGTGGCCGAGCTGCGTGCCGCATGGCGGCCGGTGCATGAGCAGGTATTGGCCAGCGGCGGTCTGCACATCATCGGTACCGAACGACACGAGTCCCGCCGTGTTGACAACCAGCTGCGCGGCCGCTCGGGCCGACAGGGCGATCCCGGCTCCAGCCGTTTCTATCTGTCGCTGGAAGACTCGCTGTTGCGTATCTTCGCTTCCGACCGTGTGGCAGCGATCATGAACCGGTTCAAGCTGCCCGAAGGCGAAGCCATCGAGCACGTCTGGGTGACGCGTGCCATTGAAAACGCGCAGCGCAAGGTCGAGGCGCGCAACTTCGATATGCGCAAGCAGATACTGGAATACGACGACGTTTCCAACGATCAGCGCAAAGTGATCTATCAGCAACGTGCCGAGTTGCTGGAAAGCACGGACATCAGCGAAACCGTGACTGCGATGCGCGGCGGTGTGTTGCGTGAATTGGTCGAACTGCATCTGCCTCACGGCAGCATGGAAGAGCAATGGGATGTGCCCGGGCTGGAAAAGGCCCTGGCCGCCGAATTCCAGTTGCATCTGCCCGTCGTGGAGTGGATGGAGCAGGACAAGCAGCTTGATGCGGAAGGTCTGGCAGTGCGCATTGTCGAGGCGGCAAGCCGCCAATACCAGGCCAAGGTGGATCAGGTCAGTGCCGAAGTGATGCATGGTTATGAGCGAATCGTGATGTTGCAGAGCATGGATCAACATTGGCGCGAGCATCTGGCCTCGCTGGATCATCTGCGCCAGGGTATCCATTTGCGCGGCTATGCGCAGAAGAACCCCAAGCAGGAATACAAGCGCGAGGCCTTTGAGCTGTTCTCGGCCATGCTGGATGGCATCAAGCGCGATGTGACCCAGACGCTGATGAATGTGCAGATCCGCAGCGAAGAGGCGGTGCAGGCGGCTGAAGTGCCCCACGCGCCGGAAAATGTGCAGTATCATCACGCGGCCTATGAGGATGCGCTGGCATCCGACAGCGCAGAGGATGCGGAGCATAAGCCGTTTGTGCGTGGAGGAGAGAAGGTCGGCAGAAACGATCCCTGTCCTTGCGGTTCCGGCAAGAAATACAAACAGTGCCACGGTAAACTGAACTAATACAGAAAAACTAGGGAGACCAAAGATGGTGACGGACCAAATGATTCTGCAGACCTTGCATAACTCGACACTGACGGAAGAATTGCGCGATGCCGAGATCGAAACGCTGGGCCAGCTGTTTGAAGTGCGCGAGTTCAAGGCGGGGGAGAGCCTGCTGCGTCCGGGCGAAGAAAAACTGAAGAATTCATTGGTCATGCTTGCCAGCGGGGAAGTCGAGGCGACCGCGAACATCGGTAGCGAGCAGGCCACGCTGCATCTTCTGCTGCCGGGCGATTTGGCCGGGATCATCACTTTTGTGGGCGGCAATGTTTCCCAGATCAGCGCCACTATCACCGCCAAAACCGATTGCCAGGTGCTGATCCTTGACCGTTGCAAGCTGGAGTCGCTGCTGAATACGCAGCCCGCCATCGTCTATTACGTCATGCGCGGCATCGTTCGGCATACGCATGGCATCGTGCGCCGCATGAATGCCCAGTCGGTTGAAATGACGAACTATCTGTACAAGACCGGCCGTCACCTCTGAAATCATCATGCCTGTGAATCTTACTGCGCCCGTCGCGGCACAACTGTTGCCCGTTGCGGGCGTTTCTTTGGGTATCGCGGAAGCTGGTATCAAGCGGGCCAATCGCAAGGATTTGCTTGTCATCAAGCTGGATGACGGCGCGACTGTCGCCGGCGTGTTCACCACCAACCGCTTCTGTGCCGCACCGGTCACGGTTGCCAAGGAACATCTGGCGGCAAAAAACGCAGTGCGCGCACTGCTGGTCAATACCGGCAACGCCAATGCCGGAACGGGCGAGCAGGGCATGAGTGCCGCGCGCACTGCCTGCGCCGAACTGGCCAAGCTGCTGGGGTGCTCGCCCGAGCAGGTGCTGCCCTATTCCACCGGCGTGATCATGGAGCCGCTGCCGGTCGACAAGATCGTCGCCGGCATGCCGCAAGCCATCGCCAATCTCAAGGTTGATAACTGGTATGACGCCGCGCACGCGATCATGACCACCGATATCGTCGCCAAGGCGACATCCAGACAAGTGCAGCTGGGCGGCAAGATCGTTACGATCACCGGCATCTCCAAAGGCTCCGGCATGATCCACCCCAACATGGCGACCATGCTGGGATATATCGCGACCGATGCCAAGATCGCCCAACCGCTGCTGCAGGAGATGGTGCGCGAAGCCGCGAACCAGTCTTTCAACTGCATCACCGTGGACGGCGATACATCCACCAATGACGCATTGATGCTGATTGCAACCGGCAAGAGCGGTGTGGAGATCAATGATGCGGACCGGGCTGCGATGCAGGCCGTCATCACCGACGTTGCTACCGAACTGGCGCAAGCCATCGTGCGTGATGGAGAAGGGGCCACCAAGTTCATCACTATCCAGTTGGAAGGTGGCAAGGACGAGGCGGAGTGCAAGAAGATCGGCTACGCCATCGCTCACTCACCTCTGGTCAAGACCGCTTTCTTCGCATCCGACCCCAATCTGGGGCGCATCCTTGCTGCCATTGGTTATGCAGGGGTGACCGATCTTGATGTGGCCAAACTCAAGGTATATCTGGATGATGTGCTGGTCGCGGAAAACGGTGGTCGTGCTGCCAGTTATCTGGAGGAGGATGGCCAGCGTGTCATGCAGCAGAGCGATATCACCATCCGCGTGGTGCTAGGGCGCGGTGCGGTTGATGCGACCCTGTGGACATGTGACTTCTCATACGATTACGTAAAGATCAACGCAAGTTATCGCAGTTGATTCGCCTCGGACAGGATTGAGGTGAGCTAATGGATAAACTGGATAAATTCCTCGCGCGCGCTGACGGACTACTTTTCCGTTTGGAAAATATTTTGCCGGGCGCAAAGATAGTTGCGCCAGACTGGCAAGCTGCCGCCGCCTTTCGCTGGGATCACCCGCAGCGCACGCTGCATCCCGTTTCAAATTTTCAGCGCATCGCACTTTCCGATCTGCTCGGTATAGACGAGCAGAAGCAACGCATCCGGCAGAACACGCGGCAATTCGTACAGGGCGGAACCGCCAATAACGTATTGCTTTCGGGCGCACGCGGTACGGGGAAATCATCTCTCGTGAAGGCGTTGTTGAACGAATATGCAGGGCAAGGATTGCGCGTGATCCAGATCGACAAGCAGGGGTTGATCGATTTGTCGCACATCATCACTTTGGTGCAGGGGCGCAAAGAGCGTTTCATCCTGTATTGCGACGACCTTTCATTCAATGCGGAAGAGCCCGGTTATCAGTCACTCAAAGCGGCGCTGGACGGCGATCTGGTGGCGTTCTCGGATAACCTGCTCATCTACGCGACATCCAATCGCCGCCATTTGATGGCCGACTACATGCAGGACAACCTTGCCACGAAATACGCCGACGATGAAGTGCATCCTGCGGAAAGCGTGGAGGAGAAAGTCTCCTTGTCCGAACGATTCGGTTTGTGGGTGTCATTCTATCCGTTCTCGCAGGATGAATATCTGGCCGTGGCAGCGCATTGGCTGGGACATCACGGCTGGAGACAAGGGATGACCGAGGCGGTGCGAACCGCTGCGCTGCAATGGTCCTTGCTGCGCGGTTCGCGCAGCGGCAGGGTGGCCGGACAGTTCGCGCGCGATTGGTGCGGGCAGCATGTGCAAAGATAAAGTCGTAGAAGTATCGGCGGCGGTCCTGCAAATACCTGACGGGACCTACCTGCTGGCGCAACGGCCCGCCGGCAAGATTTGGGCGGGCTACTGGGAGTTTCCTGGCGGCAAAGTGGAGCTGGGGGAGACGGCGCGTGATGCGCTGGTGCGCGAGTTGCGCGAAGAGCTCGGCATCACTGTTCAAACGGCCTATCCATGGCTAACCAGGGTGTTCACCTATCCGCATGCCACCGTGCGGCTGGCATTCTTTCGTGTTACTGCATGGACGGGTGAGTTGCATCCGCATGAAGATCAGCAGTTTGCATGGCAGCGGCAAGGGGCGGTGAACGTCGAGCCGATCCTGCCCGCGAATGCGCCGGTGTTGCGTGCGCTGGCGTTGCCGACCTTGTATGCCATCAGTAACGTCGCCGAACTGGGTGTGGAGCCGTTCCTGGCCAGTTTGCAGGCCAAGCTGGATGGCGGACTCAAACTGATCCAGCTGCGTGAAAAATCCTTGTCGCGAGAAGCGTTGCATTCATTGGCGCAAAAAGTGGTCGCGCTTGCGCATGCCCATGACGCGAAAGTACTCGTCAATGGTGATGTGGCATTGGCGCAAGAGGTGGGGGCCGATGGTGTGCATCTGACTTCTTTGCAGTTGGACGGGTTAAAAGATCGCCCGGATGTGGCGTGGTGTGCCGCTTCGTGCCACGGCGTTGAGGAATTGCGTCGTGCCGAGATGCTGGGTTGTGATTTTGCCGCACTGTCGCCGGTATTGCCGACGCAGTCTCATCCGGGTGCGCCGCATCTGGGGTGGGAAAAGTTTTCGGCTATCGTAGCGGAATCGTCTATTCCCGTGTATGCCTTGGGCGGATTGAAGCTTGGTGATATGCAGGCCGCATGGCGACACGGTGCGCATGGCATCGCGCTACTGCGTCAGGCCTGGTGCTCCTGATCGCCGGAATCTCTTTCGCGTTGTTCAACGCGATATTCCTCGTTCGCCCACTTCCCCAGATCGATAAGACGGCAGCGCTCACTGCAAAATGGGCGGAAGCGGTTGCTCGTGTCCCACGCGTGTTCTTTGCCGCAGGTCGGGCAAGTGACGATAAGCGGCTTACTCATTGCAGGGAACAGAAGACCAGATTGAAATCAACATCGTGCTCATAGAGCGTGGTCTTGGCGCTGAAGTTGGCGGAGATGAAGCGGATGTTCAGCGCATATTTGTTGGCGCTGATCTCGGGAATGCATGGTAGTTCACGGTCTAGCGTGACACAAAGCAACTGCGCGACTTTCCCGCCCTGCATCTGCTGGAAAGTGCCTTTGCGCGCGGTGAAACGATGAAGCCGGCCACTCTCGCGCAGCAGCTTGAGCATGATGTCGATCCCGTCCTGCAGGGGGAGCAAGGGCGCCAGCCAATCATTCAGATCCGCGCGGCGTTTATCGACGGGCTGGTTCTGCCAGTAATGGTAGGTGGGCAGGTCGAACTCGCATACACCACCGGGAATTGCAGCACGCTGTTTGATGCCCATCAGCCATTCGTTGTCGCGCAAATGTTGGCCGATTTTGCCTGCGATATCCAGAAGCCGTCCGCAGTCTGATTCGATCTCGTTCAGGACGGCATCCAGCGCATCCTCCGAGATGGCGGGATTGTTATGCAAAGCATTGAGGGATTTCTTTTGCCGTTCCAGTTCCTGCAGCAGTTCTGATTTCAAGTCGGCGCGGCTGGCGACTTCCAGAATTTCAAACAGTACGCCGAGTGCTGCGTGATGATCTTGGCATGCTTCACGCGCGATGAATCGGCGGACGCGTGAGAACAGATCCTCCAGGCGCAACAGGGTGCGCACACGTTCGTTCAACGGGAACTCGTAGCTAATCACTTTATCGGTTATTTGAGGCGGTGTTCTTCGGGCGGAAGATTATAGGCCGGGCAGGATATCGTCAAATGCTTTTCAGCTCGCTGACAGGCGCTTATGCAATGCAGATACCTGACCTTGGAGGTGCTCCAGACTGCTGTCGTTCAAGATGATCTCATCCGCCAGCCGTAGTCTGCCGGTTCTGTCCATCTGCTGGGCCATGATCGAGCGTACGGTCGACTCATCCAGTGCGCCTCTGTGCAGGGTGCGGGAGATTTGCCGCGCTTCAGGACAGTCGACGACGATCACGCCTCTTAACCAGTCGCGATAGCGTCCGCTTTCGAACAGCAACGGCACGACGACCAATGTATAGGGGGCGCTGGTCGGCGAGAGCGCGTCGGATTTCGCTTGCTCCAGTATCAGGGGATGCAGGATGGCTTGCAGCCGTTGCTTGGCCTCCAGGTCGGAGAAAACCAATGTCCTCATTTGGGGGCGATCAAGAGCGCCATCAGCGGAAATGCAAGTGTCGCCGAATGCTTGCCGAATTGCCGGGATAGCCAATCCGTTGGCGGCGGTCAGGCGATGGGAGATGTCGTCCGTGTCAACGATGCGGACCCCAAGCGCTTCAAACAGTTTGGCAACGGTGCTTTTCCCGCTGCCTATGCCGCCGGTCAGGCCGTAGCAGGAGTTCACGGCGCAGACAGTAGTTGCAGATAGCCCCGGGTAAGCTCTTGCCCCCAGAATAGCGCGATCAACCCGCCTCCGGCCAGATAAGGGCCGAACGGGATGGGGATGTTGCGACCATGCTTGGTGATGATGATCAGGACGATGCCCACCACAGCGCCGACCAGGGAGGAGAGCAGAATGGTCAAAGGCAGTAGTGTCCACCCCAGCCATGCGCCAATGGCTGCCAGCAGCTTGAAGTCACCGTAGCCCATGCCTTCCTTGCCTGTCACCAGTTTAAAAAGCCAGTACACGATCCACAGCACCAGATAGCCGGCTATAGCGCCGACGACAGCATTGGGGAGTGATGCGAAAGTGGCGTCGATGTTCAGCATCAGGCCGAGCCATAGCAAAGGCAAAGTGATGGCGTCGGGAAGTAATTGGGTGTCGAAGTCGATAAAGGTGAGTGCGATGAGCGCCCAGATCATGATCAAGGCTGCGCCTGCGGCGAGGCCGAACCCAAAGTGCCACGCGGCATACGCCGAGAGTATGCCGCTCAACGCTTCGACGACGGGATAGCGTATCGAGATGCGTGCACCGCAACCTTTGCATTTTCCTCGCAGTATTAGATAGCTGATGACGGGGATGTTCTCCAGTGCGCCGATGGCGTGCTGGCAATGCGGGCATGCAGACCGGGGGATCACCAGGTTGTAGGGGGCGCTTTCCGGCAGGGGGTGGCCGTTAAGCTCTGCGCATTGCGCTTGCCACTCGCGTTCCATCATCTTTGGCAGGCGATGGATGACGACGTTAAGAAAACTGCCGACCATCAAACCAAGTATTCCTGCGAAGAAAGTAAAAAATATTTGAGATGATTGCAGCAGTTGCACCATTAGATTGCCTTCGCACACAGAAACTATCGCGGAAAATTTCCGCGATAGTTATCGATTTGGAAAATTAGCCAACAACCTGGCCCATCTTGAAGATCGGCAGATACATGGCAATCACCATGCCGCCGATGAGCGTTCCCAGTACAACCATGATGAGAGGCTCCATCAAGCTGGCAAGCGCTTCTACAGCCTCGTCAACTTCGGCTTCATAGAAGTCGGCGACTTTGGACAGCATGGAGTCGATAGAGCCGGATTCTTCACCAATAGCAACCATCTGTAACACCATGGCAGGGAATGCATTGGTATTGATCATTGCGGCATTCAAGCTGCTGCCGGCAGTGACCTCGCGCTGGATCTGCTTGGTGGCATCGTAATACACCGCATTGCCTGCGGCACCTGCTACCGAGTCAAAGGCTTCGACCAGCGGCACACCTGCCGCGAACATGGTTGACAGCGTGCGTGTCCAGCGCGCGATGGTGGCTTTGCGAACCAGCGGTCCAAATATTGGTAACTTGAGCATTATCTGGTCCATCACCCGTTGCATTTTTTTATTTCGCTTCCACGCATAGAAGAAGCCGTAAATGCTACCTCCTACTATGCTGAAGATGGCCCACCACCATTGAACAAAAAAGTCTGAGATGGCCATTATTACAAGGGTCGGTGCTGGTAAATTCGCACCAAAGCTGCTGAACAACTCCTTGAATGCCGGAACCACAAAAATCATGATTACCGCTGTGATGATGAAGGCAATCGCGATGATCGATACCGGGTAGAACAAGGCAGACTTGATCTTGCCCTTGATGGCTTGGATCTTTTCCTTGTAGGACGCCAATCTGTCCAGCAGGGTGTCCAGAATACCCGCCGCCTCGCCGGCCCCGATCAGGTTGCAGAACAGGTCGTCGAAATAAAGCGGATATTTGCGAAAGGCTTGCTCAAGGCTGCTACCCGTCTCGATATCGGTCTTGATCGCCATCAGCAAGTGGGCGACTGCAGGATTGTCATGTCCCTTGCCCACGATATCGAATGCCTGCAGCAGCGGCACGCCGGACTTGAGCATGGTAGCGAGTTGGCGAGTAAAGAGCGTGATGTCCTTGTCGCTAACCGAGCCTTTGCCTTGCGAACTCTTTTTGACCTTGGATACTTTGATGCCTTGACGGCGCAAGTGGGCGGAGACGGTCGCTTCGCCGGGCGCACGCATCTCCCCCTTCACTGCTTTGCCGGATTTGTCTTTGCCTTCCCAGTGATAGTGTTGCTCTTTGACTTTCGCAATTTTTTCATTCGCCATCTTTTTTCCTCAACTGGAGTGCTGCGCCGACAAAGTTTGGGTTAATTATGAGCGCTGCTCGAAACGTGTCGGATTATAAAGGCTTTTTGCATCATGCATGGCAATGCTCGTTTTGTAAAGTAATCAAGCCGTTGTCTTGCGCTTGTTTGATTGTGCGGGAAAAATACGGGCGACCTTGATGGCTCTGTCCTGGGTCTGAATGATTTCTATCGGGTAGGCCCCGATCTTCATACTGGTGCCCGCTTCGGGGATGTCTTCGAGGTGTTCCAGAATCAATCCGTTGAGTGTCTTGGCACCGCCCAGGGGGAAATGCATGCCAAGCTTGCGGTTCAAATCACGCAGACTGCTGCCGCCATCCAGCAGGTAGCTGCCATCTGCCTGCTTCAGGTATTTGCCGCCATGGGCGGGGGATTGTGTAGTGAAATCGCCGACGATCTCCTCAAGGATGTTCTCCAGGGTGACCAGACCGAGCAGCTCACCATATTCATCGACGACCAGTCCGAGTCGGGTCTGCCGTTCCTGGAATTGCTGCAATTGCTTCAGGAGGGGGGTCTCGGACGGGATGAAGTAGGGGCTATGCAGTATCTCGTGCAAATGGGCGGGATCAAGGACCTCTTCCTGCAACAACGGGAGCACACGTTTGATGTGCAAAATGCCGATGATGTTGCTCGGCGAGTTCTCATACACCGGCAGCAGCGTATGGTGGCTGGTGATGATCTGGCGTTTCAGATTTTCTGCATCGGCAGAAAAGTTCAGTGACTCGATCTGGTTGCGCGGGATCATGACATCGTTCACCGTGATGCGTTCCAGGTCGACCAGATTGAGCAACATCTTCTGATGTTTGTGGGGCAAGTAATGGTCCGCTTCAAGAACCATGGAGCGCAACTCCTCCAGCGTGGCCCGCGAGCGGCTTTGGTCGGTCTGCAACTTGATGCCGAACAGGCGCAGCAGGTTCTTGACCAGCATGCCGGCGATCCAGACAATGGGATGGAACAGCGTGATCAGCGGTGACAGCAGGTAGCTCGCCGGCAGGGCCAGCTTTTCGGGATAGCTGGCGGCCAGCACTTTCGGGGTGATCTCGCTGAACACCAGCAAGGCGAAGGTGAGCGCAAGGGTGCCGAGCAGGATGGCCAGATCGTCCTGGCCGTATATCCGCAACACGATGATGTTGGTCACGGCAGCTGCGGCTACATTGACCAGCGTGTTGCCGAGCAGGATGGAGCCGAGCAGCTTGTCCACCTTGCCCAGCAGGTGATTGACGAGCTTGGCGCTGCGGTTCCCCTTGCGCATCAGCGTGTTCAGGCGATAGCGGTTGATCGCCATCATGCTGGTTTCGGAACCGGAGAAAAATGCGCTGCAGATCAGCAGGACGAGCAGGATGCCGAATAAAGCGCCCAGTGAGATGTCATCCAAAACGGAACACCTTGATGAAGATCGGGCGGGGAGTATCGGGTAGGCGGTCCGGCAGTGTCAACTTCACCATTCCTTGAATGTCAGACCGAACGAGAGGTTGGTCTGGTTATGGTTGTAATCGATAAGGCTTTGTCCGTAGCCCGTGGCGAGTTGCAGGCTCAAATGGGAGAGGTGCCAGATGCGCACTGGCGTGGACCAATCGAGCTGCAAGTAACCGCGCGGATTTCCGAACGAGAGATTGCTGCGCACCAGCAGGGTCACTTCGTCATCGGAATCCGGTGCCCAATGTGCTTCCAGCTCCGCCTTCCCCAGATACTGCTGGATATCGGGATTGTCATCGCTGGCGGGGGATTCCGGGATGCGCCACCAGCTCCGCGCGAGCAGATAATAGTCGCCTTTTTCCCAGCCCCCTTGAAAGTAGGCGCGGTTCCAACTGCGTGACAGGGGATCGCCCCGGCCATTTGATTGGTGGGCGAGGCCTACATTCAGCATTTTCCAACCCTCGCTTCGTCCTGTGCCGAAAGTGCCGATGAGTTCCGGCTCGTAATTTGTTTCGCGGAACGGGGAGGATTGGGAGCCATTGAACAATTGCCAATACGATTGCTGTGTGAAGCCTGCCCAAAGACGGAAATTCTGAAACCAGAGCAGTTCCAGTTCGCGGAAATTGCCGATTTCGGATTTGGCGCTGAACTGGAACTTGAGTTCGTTCGGCTGATAAGCAGCCGGCAGCGGGGCGGTGTGTGAAGGGGATGCGGGCAGAGTGTTGATGCGGGAAGTATGGTGCACCATGGCGCGGTTGGCGCGATAGGGCTCCAGCCTGCGCACTCCTGCAGGATTGGGGTTGCCGCGCCCATCCAGATCCCAGGCTCTGGTCAAGGCTGTGCGTTCTCCATAGCGTTGGCCGGTCAGTTGATCGTAGCAGGTGAGGCGTTCCTGGTCATTGGGTTTGCTGGCGCATGTTTTCCAGTTTGGCGAGGCTGCCTGGGTTGCGCCGACAAAGCAAAGGCAGGCAGCGAGTGCGATGCGTTTCATGACAGGTTCTTGGAATGGGCTCGCCGCATCAACCACAAGCCCGCCAGCACCATCGGCAGACTCAGCCATTGCCCCATGCTCACGCCGAATGTCATCAGACCGAAGATGCCGTCATCGGGATTGCGCGTGAACTCACCCAGGAAGCGGAAGCTGCCATAGCCGACCAGGAACAGTCCGGACGCCGCGCCGAGCGGACGCGGTTTGCCGGAGAACCACCACAGTAGCGCGAACAGCGCCACGCCCTCCAGCGCGAATTCGTATAACTGCGAAGGGTGGCGCGCCAGAGTATCTACATGCGGGAACACCATGCCCCATGGCAGATCGGTCGGCCTGCCCCACAATTCCCCGTTGATGAAATTTCCGAGTCGGCCGAACGCCAGCCCGGGCGGTACCAACGGGGCGATGAAATCCATCAGCGCCAGCCATTGCAGCTTGCGACTGCGGGCGAAAAGCGCCATCGCGATCAGCACGCCCAGAAAGCCGCCGTGGAAGGACATGCCGCCTTCCCATACCGCCAATATCTTCAGCGGGTGGGCGAAGTAATAGCCGGGCGCATAGAACAGCACCTCGCCCAGACGCCCGCCCAGTACTACACCCAGCACGCCGAAAAACAGCAAGTCGTCCAGAAACTTTGCGTCCCAGGCGGGACGGTGCATCGCTAGCAAGCGCTTGCGTCCCAGCCAGATGAAGGTCGCGAAGCCGAGCAGGTACATCAAACCGTACCAGTGGATGTCGAAAGGGCCGAGATGGATGGCGACGGGGTCGAATTGGGGATGAACTAGCATAAGCCTATAGGTTAGAATCAACGCTCTGATTATACGTTGCCTGAGAGGCTGAACATGCCACAATACCGCTCCCGCACTTCCACCCACGGTCGCAACATGGCCGGTGCCCGTTCCCTGTGGCGCGCCACAGGCATGACCGAAGGCGACTTCGGCAAGCCTATCATCGCCATTGCCAACTCTTTCACCCAGTTTGTGCCCGGTCATGTGCACCTCAAGGATATGGGGCAGCTGGTGGCGCGCGAGATCGAGAAGGCGGGCGGCATCGCCAAGGAATTCAACACCATCGCGGTGGATGACGGTATCGCCATGGGGCACGACGGCATGCTGTATTCGCTGCCCTCGCGCGACCTGATCGCCGACTCAGTCGAGTACATGTGCAACGCGCATTGCGCCGACGCGCTGGTGTGCATCTCCAACTGCGACAAGATCACCCCCGGCATGCTGATGGCCGCGCTGCGCCTGAACATCCCGGTGGTGTTCGTCTCCGGTGGCCCGATGGAAGCGGGCAAGGTCAACTGGCAGGGCAAGGTGAAAGGTCTCGATCTGGTGGACGCGATGGTGGCCGCGGCCGATAGCCGCATCAGCGATGAAGAGGTAGATGCCATCGA
Organism: Sideroxydans sp.; assembly: GCA_011620315.1. GTDB lineage: Bacteria > Pseudomonadota > Gammaproteobacteria > Burkholderiales > Gallionellaceae > Sideroxyarcus. Next base: position 14,483 of record WOZO01000072.1, read on the forward strand.
GCGTTCCGCATGCCCGACCTGTGGATCCTGCTCCGGCATGTTTACCGCCAACTCGATGAACTGCCTGACCGAAGCATTGGGCTTGTCTTTGCCCGGCAACGGTTCGCTGGTGGCGACGCATGCCGAGCGCAAGCGGCTGTTCCTGCGCGCCGGCCGCCTGATCGTCGAGCTGTGCAAACGCTATTACGAACAGGATGATGCTTCCGTGCTGCCTCGCAGCATCGCCACCTTCGATGCGTTCGAGAACGCGATGACGCTGGACATCGCCATGGGCGGATCGACCAACACGGTGCTGCACTTGCTGGCCGTCGCGCGCGAGGCGGGCGTGGATTTCACCATGAAAGACATGGACAGGCTGTCACGCCATGTGCCGACGCTGTGCAAGGTCGCGCCTTCGTCCGAATATCACATGGAAGACGTGCACCGCGCGGGCGGTATCGCGTCTATCCTGGGCGAACTGGATCGAGCGGGTCTGTTGCACGGCGAAGTCGGTTCGGTACACAGCAAGACCTTGCGCGACGGACTCAAGGAATGGGACATCGCACAAACACAAAGCGATGAAGTGAAGAGATTTTTCCGTGCCGCCCCAGGCGGCATCATCACCACCATCGCTTTTTCGCAATCCATGCTCTATCCGGAACTGGATGCGGACAGAGCGGCGGGCTGTATACGTGATCGGGCGCATGCCTATTCCAAAGATGGCGGGCTGGCTGTGCTGCATGGCAACATCGCTGTGGACGGTTGCATCGTCAAGACCGCAGGTGTGGATGAAAGCATCCTCAAGTTCTCCGGACGTGCGCGCGTGTTCGAAAGTCAGGACGCTGCGACGGCCGGCATCCTCGCCGACCAGATCGTCGCCGGCGATGTGGTCATCATCCGCTATGAAGGTCCGAAGGGCGGCCCCGGCATGCAGGAGATGCTGTACCCGACCTCGTACCTGAAATCGAAAGGGCTGGGCAAAGCCTGTGCATTGCTCACCGATGGGCGCTTCTCCGGCGGCACGTCCGGTTTGAGTATCGGCCATGCTTCGCCCGAGGCGGCCAGCGGCGGGGCAATCGGCTTGGTGGAAGAGGGTGATCGCATCGAGATCGACATCCCGAACCGCAGCATCAACCTGATGATTTCCGATGCCGAACTCTCGCAACGCCGTGCGACGATGGAAGCGAAAGGCAGCAAAGCATGGAAGCCTGTCGCAGATCGCCCGCGCAAGATATCGGCGGCATTGCGTGCCTATGCCGCAATGGTGACCAGCGCGGATAAGGGCGCTGTGCGGGACGTGTCGCAAGTGGAGAAATAAAGAAACGATCCCGGGGGGGCTGTCGTGAAAGCGATTCTGGTTGCAAATCCGAAAGGCGGCAGCGGCAAGACGACGCTTTCCGTCAATATCGCGGGCTATCTGGCAGCGCAGGGGGAACGCGTCGCCATCCTTGATCTGGATCGGCAGAAATCCGCCACGCAATGGCTGGCGACGCGCGGGATGGAACTGCCCGCTATCGAGTTGATGCAAGCGGGTGGCGCGCACGATGCACCGCTGGATTGGCTGGTGATCGACTCCCCGGCCGGATTGCACGGCAAAAATCTGGAGCATGCCCTGAAGCTGGTGCACCGTGTCATCGTTCCCATCGCCCCTTCCGCATTCGATATACAAGCCAGCCGCGACTTCCTTGAATCGCTGCATCACGAAAAAGCGATCCGCAGAGGCAAGATATTCGTCGGCGTGGTCGGTATGCGCATGGATCCCCGTACACGGGCTGCGTTGACGCTGGAGCAGTTTCTGAAAGGACTCGATTTTCCCGTACTCGCCTACCTGCGCGAAACGCAGGCTTATGTGAATGCGGGCTTTGAGGGCAAGACTTTGTTCGATCTGCCGCCTTCTTCGGCGCATCGCGAAATCGAACAGTGGTCATATCTGTTGAACTGGCTGGAGAATGGCGAAGGACTCTGATTCTTAATCAATGATGAAGGAGAGAAATATGAAGAACATATGGATGTTGACCGTGCTGTTCGCTGTCGCGGGGTGTCAGCCTGAGGTGCAGGAAAGTTCTGTCACTGCTCCCGCCCCGGTTGCAAAGTCTGACGTTCAGCTTGAAGCAGCAACTGCCGTGATTCCGCCCGCGCCGCAGAAGAGCGCAGTTGTTGCTCCGAATGTGAAGCCGGAGCCGGCGAAGGCACCTTCGGAAAAAACGGTCAAACCGGCAGTTGTCATCGCACCTGTGGCGGTACCTACAGCACCCGCCAAGATCGAAAAGACCGAGGCGGCGGAGCCCGTGCCCGCTCCGGCGACCGCATCGCAAGTGCAACTTTCCGAGACGGATGCAATGGCCTTGGCAAAGAAGAAGAATTGTTTTGCTTGCCATGCCTTGGATAAAAAGATGGTCGGCCCGGCTTGGAAAACGGTGGCGGAGAAATATCGCGGAGATGTCGGCGCCCAGGCGGCGCTTGAGTCCAAAGTACGCAAAGGCGGCAAGGGAAATTGGGGCAGTATCGCGATGCCACCCCAGACGGCGTTGAATGAAGAAGAGCTGAAAGGGCTTGTGCAGTTCGTGCTGCAGTTGCAGTGACGCGTCAACCGATTCGTAAATCGAGGCGTTAATCGCCCACCGCTTTGTGGTTTGCAATTCGTGCGGGGTTGTTTAGAATGCGGCCGGGGTAATCGCTCCGCTCGTAGTGAAATGTAGTCAAACCAAAAATATGGAGAGAACATGAAATCTATCGTCGTTAGCATGATTGCAGCAGCAGGCCTGATAGTTGCCGGTTCCGCTTTTGCAGAAACTGAGATGCCTGCAGTTGCGAAGAAGAATAACTGCACCGCTTGCCACAAAGTGGACAAGAAGGTGGTTGGTCCGGCTTGGAAGGACGTTGCTGCCAAGTACAAGGGTGATGCTGCAGCTTGGGATAAGATTGCCGCCAAGATCAAGAAGGGTGGCAGCGGTGCATGGGGTTCTATGCCAATGCCTGCCAACCCGAAAGTCAGCGATGCTGACATGGCGGAGATCCTTGCCTTCATCAAGGGTCTGTAATAACGGCCTCGCAGTTTTAAAAAGCCGGCGCAAGCCGGCTTTTTTATTGTCTGCAAAAAGCCATAAGGTCATACAAGACTTGAGTCGCCCGTCACTTCGGGTTTTAATCGGGCGAAGGACACGAGTGAGGGGTGCGGAATGAAGATTTGTAAGGCTGTGATGTATCTGGTTTTGTGTATTGCACCGCAGATGGCGTGGGCCGGCGAGTCCCATCTGGATGCCATGTTCGGCTCGATCAACGGCATATTGGCGCAAGTCATCTTTTTCGACATTTTCCCCGGCGAACCTTCCATGCCGCTGATCGTTGCCTGGCTGATCGTGGCTGCGCTGTACCTGACATTCCGCTTCAGCTTCGTCAATCTGCGCATGATGCGCCATGCCTTGCATGTGATACGCGGCAAGTACCGGACTGCCGACGACCAGGGTGAAGTCACTTCCTTCCAGGCGCTTTCCACTGCGCTTTCGGCCACGGTCGGCTTGGGCAACATCGCCGGTGTGGCGATTGCCATTTCCATAGGCGGCCCGGGCGCGACCTTCTGGATGATCGTCGCGGGCTTCCTCGGTATGAGCACCAAGTTTACCGAGGCCAGTCTGGCGCAGATGTATCGCGAGGTGCGTCCTGATGGTCGCCTGATGGGCGGGGCGATGGAATATCTTTCCAAAGGCTTGGCTGAGAACGGCGCACCCCGTACCGGCAAGGTGTTGGCGATCCTGTTTGCGATATTCACCATCCTCGGTTCCTTCGGTGCCGGCAGTGCCTTTCAGGTCAGCCAGTCGATGGGGGCAGTGCAGACGCAGATCGAATTCTTTCGCGATTTCCCCATCGCCTACGGACTATTGATGGCCGTCGCCGTCGGGCTGGTGATCATCGGCGGTCTGCGCCGCATCGCGCATGTGGCCGAGGCGCTGGTGCCGACCATGGTCATCATCTATGTGGGCACCTGTCTGTGGATCATCGGCAGCAATGCGGATCTGGTGCCGACGGCATTGGGCAAGATCGTCATGGAAGCCTTCTCTCCCATAGCGGTCGCGGGCGGTATGGTCGGTGCCATCGTACAGGGTTTCAAGCGCGCAGCGTTCTCTTCGGAGGCGGGGCTGGGGTCGGCAGCGATCGCGCACTCTGCTGCATCGGTGAAATATCCCGTGCGCCAAGGCTTGGTAGCGCTGTACGAGCCATTCATCGATACCGTGGTGATTTGCACCATGACCGCGCTGGTGATCATCATCACCGGCGTCTATAACGCCCCCGAATACGAGGCCATCCGCGCGGCAAGTCAGGGAGCGACTTTGACCTCCATGGCGTTCGCCACCGCTTCAGATTGGTTCCCTTCGATACTGGCTTTGTCGGTCGTGCTGTTCGCCTACAGCACAGCGATCTCTTGGTCGTATTACGGCGAACGGTGTTGGGTGTACGTGTTCGGCGAACGGTATTCCCTCTTGTACAAGGCAGTGTTCATCGGCTTCGTGGTGGTCGCTTCCGTGGCGAGCGCTGCCAATCTGGTGGACTTCACCGATCTGCTGGTGCTGTCCATGGCATTCCCCAATCTGATCGGACTGTATGTGCTGAGTGGCAAGGTGAAACTCGCCTTGGCCGATTACGAGTCCAGACTGTCCGGCGGTGAACTGGACCGTGAGGCGCAACGCTGAATCAAGTCAGGACTTTAAATAGCAATTTGGTCGCCAGCACGATCAGCAAGACGGCGAACAGTTTGCGCAACAACCCCACATTCAGGCTGTGTGCTGCTTTCGCGCCGCAGGGCGCGGTGAGCATGGTGGCGAGCGCGACCCAGAACAGTGCGGGCAAGAACACATAGCCGAGATGCAGATCCGGCAGGTCTTCGACTTGAGTGCCGACCGAGATGTAACCTAGCGTGCCGCCGACCGCGATAGGGAAACCGATTGCTGCGGCGGTGCCGATGGCGCTGCGTATCGGCAGATTGCACCAGAGCAGGAAAGGCACGACCAGCGTGCCGCCGCCTATGGAGGCTAAGCTGCTGATCCAGCCGGTAAGCGTGCCGAAGCCGGTCATGCCGGGAAAGCCTGGGAGTTGCCGCGAGGCGTGCGGGCGTTTGTCGATGAGTATCTGGGCCGCCGCGAAATAGACGAACAGCGCAAAGAAGATACCCAAACCATTGGCCGGGATAGTAGAGGCGGTCAATGCGCCGATGGCCGTGCCAAGCAGGATGCCGGGCGTGATATGGCGCACGACCTGCCAGTTCACCGCGCCCAACTGGTGATGTTTGCGCATGCTGGAGAGGGAGGTGAACAGGATGGTCGCCATCGAGGTGCCCAAGGCAAGATGCATGATGTGTTCCGGCGCGAAATGCTGGGCATCGAACAGCAGCAACAGCACCGGCACCAGCACCAGCCCGCCGCCCACGCCGAACAAGCCGGCGAGGAATCCGGCAACTATGCCTAACAGCAGGTAGGCGGCAAACCACTCCATCAGATATTAACTAACTTGGTAGTGATGAACTTCCACTCCGCCGGTTCCAGTGGCGTGATGGACAGGCGGTTGCCGCGCTGCAAGGTGCGCATATGATCCAGCTCCGGATGTCGCCGCAGTTCATCGAGCGGGATCAGCGCGATCTTTTGCACCAGCTTCACATCCACATTCATCCAGCGCGGCTGTTCGGGTGTGGCTTTGGCGTCGAAGTATTTGCTGTTCTTGTCGAACTGCGTGGCATCGGGATAGGCAGGGCTGCACACTTCGGCGATACCCGCGATGCCGGGTTCCTTGCAGTTGGAGTGGTAGAACAGCGCGCCGTCGCCGATGTTCATCTGGTCGCGCATGAAGTTGCGCGCCTGGTAGTTGCGCACGCCGTACCACGCGACGGTTTGCCCGGGGAATGCAGCCAGATCGTCGATGCTGACATCGGAAGGTTCTGATTTCATCAGCCAGTAGCGCATGGAAAAATTCCTCAAATGAAAAGTGCGACCCCGAAGGATCGCACTGGAATAAAGGCCCCCGCCTGTGCCGTTGACTCAATATCTTGAACCTGGGTTCAAGAGGGTCGGTTCCCGGTTACATCAGGTGCTTCCACAAGGGAGGCTCACAACAGTAACTTGAATGGGGCGCAACCTAAGCATTAGCTCATTGGTTCAAAGAATTATGAATCTCGCGAACACCGCAGGGGACAAACTGTTGATCGGTTAAAACAACCGATCCTGGTCGACCAAGGCGTCGTCAATGGTCGCCTGCATGTTTTGCATTCTACGCTTCAATTCCGCGAGGTCAAAGCCGCCGCCGACGCGCATGGTGAGCAATTCGTGCGCGATGTTGAGCGCGGCCATGATGGCGATACGCTCGACCGAGGCGATCTTGCCCGCATCGCGGATCTCGCGCATCTTGCTGTCGAGGTATTTGACCGCATCCAGCAACTCGCCTCTTTCGTCGTTCGGGCAGGCAACGCGGAACTCGCGATCAAGGATGTTCACATCCAGAAAACTGGTCTTGGCTTCACTCATGATGCTTTGGCGGGAAGTTGGTCGAGGATTTTTTCAATGCGCGAGGCGGCCCGGTCGATCTTGTCCTGATGTTTGCGCTGCTCGTTCAGTGCGGTGGCAACATGTTGGCGCAATTGCTGGTTCTCGTCGCGCAGGCGCTGATTGAGCTGCACCAACAGGTGCAGTTTCTGTTCGAGTGTTTCCAGTTCGCTTAGCATGCGCGCACTATAGTTTTTATTTCCCTGTTAAGTCAATCGCTAACGGAGTGTTTTGCAAGTATTTTGGAATCGCCATTCCTTGGCCTGCTACAATTCGCCCCGCTTCAAGGTGCCGTAGGGTGAGAGCCTTTCGGTTAAACGGGAAGCAGGTGAGATGCCTGTGCTGCCCCCGCAACGGTAAGCAAGTGAGGGTTCGTCGATATGCCACTGTGCGCAAGCATGGGAAGGTGACGAATCAAGACTTGTGAGCCCGGATACCGGCCTTGGGCGAGGTTCAGGAAGTGCTGCGGGCGGCGCATGGACGATGTCATCTCTGGCATCGCCTGCAGTTTTTCCTGGTTTTGTTTTGTTCCAACGGGGACGCTTGGAACACACTCAGGGAAATCAAATGAAACAACAAAAACTCATCGCCGCACTGTTGTGTGCGGTATCAACCTTTGCCGTTGCGCAGGATAGTCTGGATGAAGTAGTGGTCACCGCTGCGCGTAGCGAACAACGCCTCACACAAACCCTGTTGCATACTAGTGTCATTTCCCAACGTGATATTCAAGCATCCGGGGCGGTAGATGTACCCTCGCTGTTGAAGAGTATGGCAGGGGTCGAGATTTACCAGAGCGGAGGCGTCGGTAAACAAAGCAGCCTGTTCATGCGCGGCAGTAATTCCAGCCATACCCTGATACTGCTGGATGGTGTGCGCATCAATTCGGCAACGACAGGCGCGACGGCAATCGACCAGTTGATGCTGGATCAGGTCGAGCGGATCGAAGTCGTGCGCGGCAACGTCAGCAGTCTGTACGGTTCGGAAGCCATTGGCGGCGTGATCCAGATATTCACCAAACGCGGCAAAGGCAAGTCTTCTTTCAATGGCAGTATTGGTGCTGGCTCGCATAACGCGCAGCGGGCTTCTGCGGGTTTCGGAGGCTCAGTAGCGAGTAGCACATTCAATGTGCAAGTATCGAAGTACAAGACAGATGGCGTATCGGCGATCAATCCGGCGTTGGCGACCAACGTCAATCCTGATAAGGATGGTTATGACAATACAAGCGCTTCCGTTAATGTCGGCATTGATTTCAATGCCGATCATCATGCTTCGATAAGCCTATTTGAAACTACCGGGGATGCACAGTTCGATAATGCTGGATCCTTCGCCAATGCGGCCGATGTGCATAGCGGTCGAAGCAAGTTATCCAAACGATCGCTGGAGTCGGTGAACCGATTCGCTGATTTTTGGGAGAGTCGTCTCACCTTTGCGCAAGGCATGGATGATTATCAGAGTTTCCTGAATGGCGTACACGGATCTACACTCAAAACAACCAACGATATGCTGACTTGGCAGAATAAGTTGCAGGTCGGGGGAAATAACGTATTGATCGCCGGGCTGGAAAAGCTAAAGCAACAAATTGCCAGCGACAATACTGTGTACACGCTAACCAACCGCACTGATGACAGTATGTTTGCAGCTTATACGGGCGATTATAATAAACAGCAGGTGCAGCTTAATTTGCGTAGTGACAAGTATTCAGACTTCGGCACTGCCAATACATGGTTGCTGGGTTATGGTGTTGAGGTGATGGAGGCATGGCGTGTAACCGCGAATATCTCTACCGCATTCAAGACGCCTACTTTTAACGATATGCATGCTCCCGCCTCGTGGGGGAGTAACCCAAACCTGAAGCCGGAAAGATCACGAAACAGCGAGTTGGGTGCACATTTCGCGAAAGTCGGACATCATTTTGATGCTGTGTACTTCGATAACCGGATCCGCGACTTGATCGTGTATCAGTATCCCAGTACTGTGAATCTGGGAGAGGCGCATATTGAGGGTATGGAATTGGCCTATACAGGGCAATATGACAACACTGGGGTCAGGCTGGCATTCACCAAACAGAATCCGCGCGATGCGCAGACAGGACAGGCCTTGTTGCGCCGTGCCAAGAACTTCTCCAGCGTCTCTATCACTCGGCAAGTCGGAGCGCTGAAAGTGGGCGGCGAATGGCGACACAGTGGTGAGCGGGAAGATGTGGATATCAACACTTTTGCGCGTACGACACTTGCGGCCTATGACGTGGCGAATCTCACTACAAACTATGCGCTGAGCAAGTATCTTGAGCTGTTGGTACGCGTGGATAACCTGTTCGGGCGCGATTACATGCTGGCCCACGGCTACAACACGTTGGGGCGTGTCGTTTATGTCGGTTTAAGTTACCAGCCGTAACATGCTGCGCGGCGGATTAGCGCCATTTCTGGTAAAGTTCCTGCCAGTGATCACTGGCAGGAACCTCGGGAGAATTTCAATGAATTTTTTTCAAAACAAAACAGTTTGGATCGCATCGGCATTGCTGTTGTTGATGGCGTTGACACGATACAACCACTTTGGCTCGGCAATGGCTTTACCAGATGCCTCTTATGCAGTGTTCTTTTTGGGCGGCTTATTCCTGGGACGCGTACGTGGCGCATTGGTGATTCTGGCATTGCTGTTGCTAGCTGCGGCACTAGTCGACTATTACGCAATCAACTTTCGCGAAGTGAGCGGTTGGTGTGTGACCTCAGCCTATTCTTTCTTGGTATTCGCCTACGGTGCGTTGTGGTTCGTCGGTCGCTGGTACGCGCCGCGCCATGAGCTGACGCTCAAGGGGATGGCGGGTCTGTTATTGGCAGGTGCCGCGGCGGGCAGTGCGGCATTCATCATTGCCAATGTAAGCTTTTATCTGCTGGCCGGCTATTTCGACAGCATGAGCGTTGTCCAATATATGTCCAGCGTAGCGCAATACTACGGTCCATATGTCGCAGTGGCGGTGTTCTATATCGGTGCGGCGGCGGGTGTGCAGATGTTGTACGCCATGGTCGACGACAAGTCAGAGGCGGTTGATGCCGGCAGATAATTCCGGAGTTGCCCGGCCGATGACCAGCGGGCAACTCTATTTGCGCTTGATGCGTTATGTACGCCCGCACTGGCGTACATTCGCCATTTCGATTCTGGGTATGGCTGTGGCGGCATCTACCGAGCCACTATTGCCCGCTTTGCTAAAACCGTTTCTCGACGGTACGTTCGTGCACAAGGACAATGCGGTGATGCAGTGGGCACCGCTGTTCATCCTGGGCATCTTCTTTGTTCGCGGTCTGGCAGGCTTCTTCGGTTCCTTTGCGATCCACTGGGTGGGCAACAGGGTGGTGATGGATCTGCGTGCCGAGATGTTTGCAAAGCTGATGACCTTGCCCACGAATTACTACGACGATCATGCGACCGGTTCGCTGATCTCCAAACTCACCTACGACGTGACAAACGTCACCGCAGCGGCGACCAGCGTGGTCACCATCACTATTCGCGACAGCATCATTCTTGTCGGTTTGCTTGGCTGGTTGTTTTATCTGGACTGGAAACTGACACTGATCTCGCTCGTTGTGGCACCTATCGTCGCGTGGGTGATCGGCGTGATCAACCGTCGGCTGCGTAATGCGAGTCGCGACACCCAGCAGGCGATGGGCAGTATCACCCAGGTGATCGAAGAAAGCGTCACCGCGCACAAAGTGGTCAAGCTGTTCGGCGGTCAGCAATACGAACAACGGCGCTTTGGCGAGGAGATCAACTGGGTACGTCGCCATATGATGAAGCAGGCCGCGGCGGCTATTGCCAACGTGCCCATCGTGCAGATGGTGGCGGCCATCGCCCTGTCCTTTGTGATCTATCTCGCGATCGGGCAGGCCAAGAGCGATGCTTCCACCGTGGGCGGTTTTTTGTCTTTTGTGGCGGCGATGATGATGCTCACTTCGCCGCTAAAGCGCATTACCAGTATCAACGAGTACGTCCAGCGGGGGTTGGCTGCGGCAGAGAGCATTTTCACCTTGCTCGACACGGTCGCCGAGAACGATAAAGGCACGCGGCAACTGGGACGGGTAAAAGGCGCGTTGCGTTTCGAGCATGTGAATTTTTCCTATCAGAATGCCGGGCGTCCGGCCCTGGTCGATATCAATCTCGACATTCCGCAAGGGCAGGTCGTGGCGCTGGTCGGCAGTTCCGGTAGCGGCAAGAGTACGCTGGCCAATCTGCTGCCGCGTTTCTACGACCTGAACGATGGCAGCATCCTGGTCGACGGGCAGGATATTCGGCAGGCGACGCTGGCCAGCTTGCGCGCCAACATCGCGCTGGTGAGCCAGGAAGTGGTGCTGTTCAACGACACCATCGCCGCCAACATCGCCTACGGTCAGATGCGTGAAGTGCCGGAGAGCGAGATCGTCGCGGCGGCGACCGCCGCGCACGCGATGGAATTCATCAATGACATGCCGCAGGGGCTGCAGACACTGGTCGGGGAGAAGGGGGTGCGCCTGTCCGGCGGGCAGCGCCAGCGCATCGCCATCGCGCGAGCCATCCTCAAGGATGCCCCCATCCTTATTCTGGACGAAGCGACCTCGGCACTGGACAGCGAATCCGAGCGTCATGTGCAGGCCGCACTGGAGATACTCATGCGCGGTCGTACCACGCTGGTCATCGCACACCGTCTTTCCACCATCGAGAAGGCCGACCGCATTGTGGTGCTGAGCAAGGGCGCTATCGTGGAAACCGGCACGCACGCTGAACTGTTGGCAAAAGACGGTGCCTACGCGCAATTGCACCGCACCCAGTTCGGCGGGACAAGCGTGCAGGAAATTTCCGCATAAGCCGGTTGACAGCAGGGATACTTCTGGTAAATTCCAAACCATAGCATTTCACTCAACATTAACCATTAACTGGAGGTCACCATGGCAGTACTCGTAGGCAAGCAGGCTCCCGATTTCAACGCAGTTACCGTGATGGGTAACAACGAGATCAACGAAACATTCAACTTGGGCAAGCACATCAGTGGCAAATACGCCGTGGTGTTCTTTTACCCCATGGACTTTACCTTCGTGTGCCCTTCCGAGCTGATCGCTTTCGATCACCGTCTGGAAGAGTTCAAGAAGCGCAACGTGGAAGTGATCGGCGTGTCCATCGACTCCCAGTTCACTCACTTGGCATGGAAGAACACACCGGTTGAAAAGGGCGGCATCGGCCAGATTCAATATCCGATGGTTGCCGACGTGAAGCACGAGATCTGCAAGGCCTACGACGTGGAGTCCGATGGTGGCGTGGCATTCCGTGGTTCCTTCCTGATCGACCGCGCCGGCGTGGTGCGTCACCAGGTGGTGAACGATCTGCCGTTGGGCCGCAACATCGACGAGATGCTGCGCATGATCGACGCGCTGCAATTTACCGAAGAGCACGGCGAAGTCTGCCCTGCCGGCTGGAGCAAGGGCAAGGCCGGCATGAACGGATCGCCGGACGGCGTGGCCAAGTATCTGGCATCGCACGCCAAGGATCTGTAAGCAACTCGCTTTTGTTCGACAAAAGGCTCCTTCGGGAGCCTTTTTTCATTCCGGTCAAGACTGCTAGAATCCGCGTCGTTCATAAATTCACGCGGGTTCCCATCATGCTGGTCGGTTTCGTCTTCCTGTACCTGATTCTTTCCGTCGGCATCGGCATGTATGCCGCCACCAAAGTGCACAACGCGCGCGACTACATCACCGCCGGGCGATCATTGCCGATGTACATCGTGCTGGCCATGGTGTTTGCCACCTGGTTCGGTGCCGAGACGGTGCTGGGCATCCCGGCCACCTTCATGGAAGAGAATCTGGGCGGTCTGATCTCGGATCCGTTTGGCGCATCGCTGTGCCTGGTGTTGTTCGGTCTGTTCTTCGCGCGCAAGCTGTACCGCATGAACCTGCTCACGCTTGGTGATTTCTATCGCGAGCGCTTCGGCCGCAAGGTCGAAGTCATTGCGGGTATCGCCATCGCCTTGTCCTATCTCGGCTGGGTGTCGGCACAGGTGACTGCGCTGGGGCTGGTGTTCAACGTGCTTTCCGACGGCGAAATCACCCAGGCGCAAGGCATTCTGATCGGCGCGGCGGTGGTGCTGCTCTATACGCTGTTTGGCGGCATGTGGTCGGTGGCGCTCACCACGTTTGTGCAGATGATCGTCATCGTCATCGGCCTCATCTACATTTCGACTTTGCTGGCGGATATGACGGGCGGTGTCGCGCCGGTCGTGCGGCACGCGGCGGATAGCAATAAATTCAATTTTTGGCCCGACATGAACGCGGTGGCCATGATGGCGTTCATCTCCGGCCTGCTTACCATGGGCTTCGGCTCCATCCCGCAGCAGGATGTATTCCAGCGCGCCAATACTTCGAAGAACGAGAACGTCGCCGTGTGGGGCACTGTGCTGGGTGGGGTGGCGTATTTTGTATTCGCGGCCGTGCCGTTGTTCATGGCTTACTCGGCCAACCTGATCGACCCGGCACTGACCGCACAGTGGATGGCCGAGGACAGCCAGAAGCTGTTGCCGGAACTGGTCAAAGCGCATTTGCCGCTTATCGCGCAGGTGGTCTTTTATGGCGCGCTGCTGTCGGTGATCATGAGCACCGCCTCCGGCACCCTGCTTGCGCCATCTGTCACCTTGTCCGAGAACGTTCTCAAAGGTTGGCTTGCACGCAAGAACCTGTCCGACCGCAAGATGCTGGCGATGACGCGCCGGGTGGTGGGCATCTTCTCGGTATGCGTCACGCTGTATGCCTTGTGGGCGCTGGACAGGGAGACGGGCATTCACCAGATGGTGGAGAACGCCTACAAGGTGACGCTGGTGCTGGCTTTCACGCCGCTGGTGGCCGGGCTGTACTGGCGGCGCGCCACGACACTGGGTGCCTACTGGGCTATGGGGCTGGGCGTGGCGGTATGGTTGCCGCTGGAGTTCATCGCGCCCGAGGCGGCGCTGCCGCCTCAGTTCGCCGGATTCCTGATGAGCATAGCCGGTATGGTGGCCGGTTCGCTGATGTCCACGGTTGAAGGTGATTCAACCCGGCAAGATCAGCCGTCTTCGGAATAGCGACTGTCATGTTACTGTCACAATAGTTTCATACCATCGTCGGCGAACCGTAACGAGAGATGGAGCACAAGATGACGACAGCCGACATTCTGTTGGTGGAAGACGAGCCGGCGATCCAGGAATTGCTGGCATTCAATATCGCGCAGTGCGGCTTTCGCGCAATCAAGGCGCAGGATGCGACTTCCGCGTATGCTCACATCAATCGCGCATTGCCGGACCTGATCCTGCTCGACTGGATGTTGCCGGGCGCGTCCGGCGTCGAGATCGCGCGCAAACTGCGTGCCGATTCCCGCACGCGCGACATCCCGATTATCATGCTCACCGCGCGCACCGACGAACGCGACAAGATCCTGGGACTTGAATCCGGTGCGGACGATTACATCACCAAGCCGTTTTCGCCGCGCGAGTTGATGGCGCGCATCCGCGCCGTGCTGCGTCGCCGCACGCCGCAGATGAGCGACGAGACCGTGCGCGTGGAAGGCATCGAACTCTCGCCGACCACACACCGTGTCTCCGCCAACGGCCGGAACATCGAACTCGGTCCGACCGAGTTCCGCCTGCTGCATTTCTTCATGACCCATATCGAGCGCGTTTACAGCCGTGCCCAACTGCTCGATCAGGTCTGGGGCGATCACGTGTTCGTGGAAGAGCGTACCGTCGACGTACACATCCGCCGTTTGCGTCAGGCGCTGGAACCCTCGGAAACCGACAAAATGGTGCAGACCGTGCGTGGTAGCGGCTATCGCTTTTCACGAACATAAACGCCTGCGGCACGCTGCGGTCGATTCCGCCCGTATAATGCCGCCGTCCAATAACGAGATCATGCAGTGAGCGACTTCTGGCAGCGAGTTTTTTTCTTCCATTTCTTCCTGCTTCTGTTTTCGTTGCTGGTGTGGGCCATCGCCGGTGCCTTGCCGGCAGTATTCGTCTTTGCAACCAGTATATCGTTGCGATTGCTGCACCATCTGCACAATCTGGCGGCTCTGCTGCGCTGGTTGAAAGACCCCGAGAATCTGGCGTTGCCGGACGGCTCGGGCCTGTGGGAAGAGGTGTTTTCCCATTTGAACAAGATGGTGCGCAGCAATCGTTTGCAACGCGAAAAGCACATCGCGTCATTGCAGCAGATGGAGCAGGCCACCGCCGCATTGCCCGAAGGTGTGGTCATCCTGGACGATGCGGACCGCATTGAATGGTGCAACCCGCTGGCCGCGCTGCATTTCGGGCTGGATAGCGATTACGACATCGGGCAGCAGATCACCTATCTGGCGCGCCAGCCGTCCTTCGTCCAATATCTCGCCGCGCGCGAGTTCGGCAAGCCGCTGGTGTTGCACGGCGCGCGTCAGGATGACCTGATCGTGTCCGTC
>WOZO01000231.1 GCA_011620315.1 Sideroxydans sp.
CTACCGCACAAACTCAGGACGGCAAGCTGGGCATCGTGACCGAGAACCTGCAGCGTATGTCTGAGATCCTTGCAGGCAATGGCGGCACCGTAAACGCCGAGTTCACTGCTCTCGACACAGTCAATCAGGCCTTGGCCACAGCAGGTGGCGCAACGTATACAGCTGCCACCAATGCAGCAGGCGTCACCGCCAACTTGGGGGCCGTCGGCACACAACGCGAGACTCTGGGCGCAGCCATGGCATCGAATGCATCCGAAGTCGCCGCCCTGCAGATCGACGCGGTGAACTTGTCGGCCGCTTACAGCCGTATCATGGACACCGACTACGCCGCTGAAACAACGGCCATGGCACGTAACAACATTCTGCAGCAAGCAGGTACTGCAGTGCTGGCCCAGGCTAACCAAACCCCCAACACTGTGCTGACTCTGTTGCGTTAAACTTAGTATCATAGCGTGATCCCAGTCGGCACTCCGGCTGGGAGTTAAAGGTAAAGGAGAGGCAAAATGCTCATCCAAAATGTAAGTGGCGCAGTGCAGGCCCCACAATCTTTCAGGCTCACCAGTGATGGTGCGCCCAAAGTCGCTGACGTCCCGGCTGCAGCACAAACTGCGGCGCATCAGCCTTCCGATCAGCAAGTGAAGGTCGCGGTGGACAGCATCAACCAGGCGCTGAAACAGGCAGACAAAAGCCTGCAGCTGAGCATCGATCCCAGCACCAAGTCGCCCGTCGTCAAAATGATCGACTCGCAAACCGGCGAGCTGGTGCGTCAATATCCCACTAAAGAGGTGCTGGCAATTGCTCAAGGTATCGACCAGTTCTTAAAGCACCAAGGCACTCTGTTCAAACAAGAGGCTTAAGCGCAGGAGGCAGATCATGGCAACCAACTCTGTATCATCAACGAGCGCTGGACTGGATGTCCCTGCGCTCGTTGCGCAATTGATGTCCGCCGAACGTCGGCCCATCGACACGCTGAATGCCAAGATCAGCACCAGCCAAACCAAAATATCCACTTTTGGCACGGTCAAAGGCTTGGCTTCCGATTTCCAGGTTGCTTTGCAAGGCCTGACTGCAAGCCTGCAAGGTTTCAGCGCCACCTCGTCGGATGCTAGTGTTGCCTCAGCTTCTGCGAGCAGCACCGCTGCAGCTGGCACTTATGCGCTCAATGTCACAGCACTGGCACAAACCCATAGTCTCGCTGCGGCCGGACAAGCAAGCGATACCGCTGCCATTTCCACTGCCGCATCGACAGTCACATTCAATGTTGGTGCCACCAGTACAAACGTCCCCATCGCGGCAGGTGCCACGCTGCAAGATATTCGCACTGCGATCAATGCTGCCAATGTTGGAGTGACCGCCACGATCATCAACGATGGTAGCGGCACGCCGTTTCGTTTGGCGCTAACCTCCAACGCATCAGGCACTAGCAATGCGATCAGCAGCATCACCATCCAGGCAGGCGGGGATGTCGCCGTCAACGATTTGCTCGCATACAACCCGACGACCAACGTGCCCGCACCCGCCATCCCCATGGCTCAAACAGTAGCGGCCCAGGATGCGTCATTCAAGTTGAACGGTATTCAGATCACCAGCGCTTCCAATGCTGTCACCACAGCCGTACAAGGTGTCACGCTGAATCTGAGCAAGATCGGGACATCCAATGTAACTGTCGCGCGTGACACTGCCGCCGTCAGCAAAGCCGCTTCCGGACTGGTAGATACTTACAACGCGCTGGCAAGCAAACTCAAATCATTGACTGCCTATGGCAGCTCTGCAGGGGCCTTGGCAGGCGATGGTACATTGCGCATGATGCAGGATCAGTTGCGTGGCATTCTTGGCACGCCCGCAACCGGCGGCACCCTTTCTACATTGTCGCAAGTCGGCATCGGCTTTCAGGCTGACGGCACGTTAAAGCTGGATTCAACCAAGCTCAACACAGCGATGGCGACGAATTTCAGCGATGTCACCAATTTGTTCTCATCTGCGGATGGTTTTGCTACGAGACTTGAGGCATGGGCAACGAACGTTGTTCAGCCCACGGGCCTGATTGACCAGCATACGGCCAACCTCAATACGACGATCACTAGTTATAATGATCAAATCAGCAAACTAGAAATCAAGATGACTGCTTTGCAAAAACAGTACACAAAAACTTATACTGACCTCAACACGATGCTTATGAGCATGAACAGCACCAGCACTTATCTGGCGCAGCAGTTTGCCTCGGGAGGAAAATAATGTACCCATCCACCGCCACCCAAGCCTATGCAAAAGTCGGACTGGAATCCGGCGCACTCACCGCCGATCCACACAAACTGATTTCAATGCTATTCCAGGGGGCATTGCTGGCCATTGCCAACGCCAAAAACGGCATGTTGCGCAAGGACATCCCCGCGAAAGGCGCGGCGATCTCCAAGGCCATCCTCATCATCGGCGAAGGCCTGCAGGGCAGCCTGGACAAGAATGTCGGCGGCGAACTGGCGCAGAGTCTTGATGCGCTTTATGGCTATATGTGCGCCCGACTGGTACATGCCAATGCCCATAATGATCAAGCCGCACTCGACGAAATCTCCGGCTTGCTCAATGAATTGAAGGGCGCTTGGGACACCATCCGCCCGCAGGCTATCAACACCCAACCGGTGGCGACAGCTCTGCCCGCAAAGAAACAAGAGTCATTGGTTTATGGCAGGGCATGATCATGCATACCATCGTTGAAGAATATACGCAGCTTTCCACCATTACCGGTCAGATGCGCGCTGCAGCGGATGCCGGAGACTGGGAGCAGTTGGTCGCGCTGGAGAAGCGTTGCGCGCAACAAGTCGCAGAGATAAAACCACACGATGCGACCCCAGCTGACGAAACATCACGCCTGCAGAAAGTGGCATTGATCAAAAAGATGCTGGCGGATGACAAAGCGATTCGTGCTCGCACAGACCCTTGGATGCGTCAGCTGGAAAGAATCATGCAAAGCGCGCGCAGTGAACAGCGGCTGCATCAAGCCTATCTGTCCCAAGGTTGATCACGCTCGGCAATGAGCCATGCTGCCCGCAGACTTACTTGCCTCCACCCTCGCCCGGATCGCGACTACAGACAAGCCGCTTGTCACGGCGAACTCTGACAAACAGAATCCGCAGAACGCTCTCAAGCTGGAAGTCGGGCAACAAGTTCAAGCCACGGTTCAAGCCAAAGTGGCTGCCGACGTGTTTCAAGTAAAAGTCGCCAACCAGACCATCCAGATGCAACTGCCCGCGTCCGTGCGTAGCGGTGACCTAATCACATTGCAGGTCATATCCCTGCAGCCCAAGCTCTCGTTTTCTTTTGCAGTCTCAAGCAATCCGCTCTCCACTTCCGAACAACTCGGCTCAACCGCCCGCCTGCTTTCCTCATTGTCGCAACAGCCGGTACGCCAAGATTACGTTCCGGCAACGCGGCGCGAGCCGCTATGGATAGGCGGTCGCAGCGCACCAGACACCACTCAACTCGCCGGGCGATTGCACCAAAGCCTGAGCCACAGCGGTCTGTTCTATGAATCGCATCAAGCGCAGTGGATCGCGGGCACACGCACCACACCGCAATTGATGCAGGAGCCGCAGAACCTGTCTCGCCCTCAAACCGGACAAGTCGGTACATTGCAAACGCAGCCCTCCTCTTCTCAGCTCTTGAACACTCCACTAGCTGCCGGCACACAAACCTCCGGCGGAGAAGCCAACGCACGCGTGCCAACCATCCCCGACCACTTGCAACCTCTTGTGCAGCAACAGCTGCAGGCATTGGAGAACAAACAGGTGGTGTGGATGGGACAGGCTTGGCAGGGGCAGGACATGCGCTGGGAAGTGCGTGAAGAGAATACGCGCCCCGGCAATGATCGTGAGGACCATAAGCAATGGGTGACAGAGCTGCATCTTGACTTACCCAAGCTGGGCGGCGTGACCGCCCGCTTGAGCATGAGCGGCAACGCGGTCAGCCTGAAGTTCGAAGTTGCCGATGACCAGACCGCTCGCACCATGGAAACCGCCAGCGCACAATTGGTCGCTTCGTTGACAGCCCATGGCGTACCCGTGCAACAGACTCTTATCGAACGGACAAGCGAGACTCCGGGATGAACATGCCCGGTCGCCCCAACCGCCAGCTGGCCGTGGCCCTCGCCTATCGCAGTGGCGACGCCGCGCCCAAAGTCGTCGCCAGCGGGCGTGGCTTGATCGCGCAGGCCATCATCGAGCGCGCCAAGGAGCATGGCGTGTTCGTGCATGAATCGGAAGAATTGGTGGCGATGCTGATGCAGGTCGAACTGGACCAGCATATCCCGCCGGCGCTGTATCTGGCCGTGGCCGAGTTGCTGGCCTGGCTATATCGACTGGAACGGGGGGAAATCCCTGCTATTCCATCCACCGGAAAAACGTCCTAACCGTTAGAATCGCGCGGGTATTCATTCAATATGGGCCGCACCATGCGCAGCAAAGAGATTCCGCTCAAGATCGAAGTATTCGCCCAGGACGATGAGAACGATTTCATCCTGCGCGACCAGAGAGAGATTGTTTCCGTCCTGCGCGACATCGTTCAGCAACGGAATCGTGTCGCACTCTATTACAACGATGACAGCAGCATGGTGTTGACCCTGTTGCTGGCGGCGGACGAGACCGGCATCTGGGTCGATGCTTCTGCCAACCCCGTGGACAACCGCAATATCGAGCGCAGCCATCGCATCGTCTTCGTCAGCACCCACAACATGGCGAAAGTGCAATGGGTGTCCACCGAGACCACGCAAGGCCTGTACCAAAATTCCGCCGCATTCTTTCTGCCGCTGCCAAGAAAGCTATTGCGTTTGCAGCGACGCGACTATTACCGCCTGCTCAATACCGAACCGGAAGTGCTCAAGTGCATGATTCGTCCATATACCGGCAAAAAGCATGTCCATCATGAAGTGACTGTAATGGACATCAGCATCGGCGGTGTGGCACTGGTCTGCGCCGAAGACAGCGTGGAATTGACGCCCGGTTCTACCTACCAGGATTGCGCGATCGAGTTGCCGGACATCGGCACCATCTATACCGGCATCGAAGTGAAGAACGTGTTTGAAGTCACGACCCGCAACGGCGAGGTCAAACGCCGGGCCGGCTGCGTGTTCGTCAACCCGGACCGCGAGGCGGTCATGATGTTGCAACGTTATGTGGCGCAGGCACAACGGGCGCTGGCCAGTAAGAGAAGTGCTGAGGAATGAGTGCTGAGTGCTGAGAACTCAGCACTCAGGTTTAAACCTGCATGTTCATGATGTCGTTATAGGCCGCCACGAATTTGTTGCGTACCTGAACAGCGGTCTGGAACGCTATTTCGGATTTCTGCATGGCAATCATGGTGTCGGACAGGCTGACCTTGTCATCCCCCAGTATGAAACCCTTCTGCATGGATTCGGATTCCCGCTGCATCTGGTTCACGCCATCCAGCGAAGACTTCAGCACATTGGCAAAATTGACGCCCCCTGCCGCACCGGCGGACTGCGGAGCGGATAACGCGTTGCCCTGCGAGGCAGCGACTGCCGCCCGCATCTGGGACAGCAGATTGTCTACATTGCTTATTTCCATGCCCATGACACACCTCCTTCTTTGCCGCGTCTTGCGCGCATTGACCGATGGCGTCACAGTAACAGCGGCGGGGTCCCCGTCTAAAGCCGAATAGCGCCGTAATTTCCCCGCTTTTCCCGAGACCGGACTTGCTCGACAGGCAGATAATCCGCATCGTAAAACGAGTGTAGGTACGGACGGTGCCCCGGATGCCTATCCGATCCGACAAGTGGAGCATGAACAAGGTGAACAGTATGGCTAATGCGAACATCAACGATCCAACCATGGCACAACTGCTGCTGGGCATCCCCAGCCAGCAGAAGCTGGGACTGATGGTGGCAGTCGCGGCGACGGTCGCACTGCTGGCGGGACTTTGGATGTGGGGACAATCGCCGGACTACCGCGTGTTATACGCCAACCTGTCCGAGCGCGACGGCGGTGCAGTCATCGAATCCCTGCAACAGCAAAACATCCCCTACAAATTCGCCGAAGGCGGCGGTGCCCTGATGGTGCCGTCCGACCGCGTGCATGAAGTGCGCCTGAAGATGGCGGCGCAGGGGCTGCCCAAGGGCGGCACGGCCGGTTTCGAATTGATGGAGAACCAGAAGTTCGGCACCAGCCAGTTCCTGGAGCAGGTCAACTTCCAGCGCGCCCTGGAAGGCGAACTGGCTCGCTCGGTGCAATCCATGGCGTCCGTCGCGAATGCCCGCATCCACCTGGCCATACCCAAGCCCAGCGTATTCACCAAAGACAAACAAAAACCCACCGCCTCGGTGGTGCTTGCGATGTATGCCGGCCGCACGCTCGACGAAGGGCAAGTCAATGCCATCGTGCACCTGATCTCCAGCAGCGTTCCCAACATGACGGCGCAGAATGTGACCGTGGTCGACCAGAGCGGCACCCTGCTCTCCGCCGCGCATGACGGCAACCGCCAACTGCTGGATGCCACGCAACTGAAATATGTGCGCCAGATCGAACAGGATTACGTGAAGCGCATCGAGGACATCCTGAGCCCGATCACCGGCGTGCAGAACGTGCGCGCGCAGGTCACCGCCAGCCTCGACTTCACCACGACCGAACAAACATCGGAACTGTTCAAGCCGAACCAGCCACCGAACGAGGCTGCCGTACGCAGCATGCAAAGCACGGAAGCGCTCAACGGCGTGAAAACCGCGGGCGGCGTACCCGGCGCGCTGACCAACCAGCCGCCGGTGCCGGCCACCGCGCCGCTGGTCACGCCCGCCAATGCGGTTGCTGCGGCGAACGGCCCAGCGGCAAACAACATGCAAAAAGCGCAGACCACCAACTATGAAGTGGATCGCACCATCCAGCACACCAAGCTGCCCACCGGCAACATCAAGCGTCTGTCGCTGGCGGTGGTGCTGAACAACCGCGGCGTTCCGGGCAAGGACGGCAAGATCGTATCCACCCCCTACACCGACACGGAAAAGGCGCAGATCGCCTCGCTCATCAAGGAAGCGGTCGGCTTCGAAGAAGCGCGCGGCGACACGCTCAACCTGCTCAACAGCGCCTTCAACGACACCACTGAATCACTGCCAGATATCCCCATCTGGAAGCAGACCGAGATCATCGAGTTGGCCAAGGACGTCGTTAAATATCTGTTGATCATCGGCGGCGTGTTATTCCTGCTGTTCGGCATCATCCGTCCCGCATTCAAGTCGGTGGCGGCATACAACCCAGCCCCGGAACACACGGGGGAAGGCGAAAACGAAGAAGGCGGCACCATCGGCTTCGGCCAGCCGATGTCGGCGGCGCATGCCTACGAGAACAACCTGCAGATCGCCAAGCAACTGGCCAAGGACGACCCCAAGATCGTCGCCACGGTGGTCAAGGAATGGGTGAATAAAGAATGAGTGACGAGGGCGTAAACAAGAGCGCGATTCTGCTCATGACCCTCGGCGCGGATGAAGCAGCCGAGGTGATGAAGTATCTGGAACCCAAAGAGGTGCAGAAGATCAGCACCGCCATGGTCACGCTGAAGAACCTGTCGCGCGAGCAGATCGCCAATGTTTTCGATGAATTCCATACCAGCGCTTCCGAAAAGACCACCATCGGCATGGATTCCAGCGGCTACATCCGCGACATGCTGAACAAGGCGCTGGGCGACGACAAGGCGGCAGGCCTGCTCGACCGCATCCTGCACAACAGCGACACCAGCGGCATCGAAAGCCTGAAGTGGATGGACCCAGACTCGGTCGCCGATCTGGTCGCCAACGAACATCCGCAGATCATCGCCACCATCATGGTGCATCTGGAACCCGACCAGGCTTCGGCGGTGCTGAACAAACTGGCCGAGCGTGTGCGCAACGACGTGCTGCTGCGTATCGCCACACTGGACAGCGTGCAGCCGACCGCGCTGCACGAATTGAACGATGTGCTGACCAAGCTGCTGTCCGGCAATGCGATGGCCAAGAAGAGCATCCGCGGCGGCATCAAGACCGCGGCCGAGATCCTCAACTACATCGGCAGCACGCAGGAGCAGATCATCGAATCGGTGCGCACGCACGATGCCGAATTGGCGCAAAAGATCATGGACGAGATGTTCGTGTTCGAGGACATCATGGAAGTGGATGACCGCGGCATCCAGCTGGTGCTGCGCGAAGTCCAGTCCGAATCGCTGATCGTCGCGCTCAAGGGTGCCAGCGAAGAGCTGCGCGAGAAGATATTCAAGAACATGTCGCAACGTGCCGCCGAGATGCTGCGCGAGGATCTGGAAGCAAAGGGCCCGGTCAAACTCAGCGAAGTGGAGTCCGAGCAGAAAGAGATCCTCAAGGTCGTGCGTCGCCTGTCCGACGAAGGGCAAATCGTGCTGGGCGGCAAGGGAGAGGACGCTTATGTCTGACATCGTCAGTACAGATAAAAAATCGCTCACCGCCTGGCAACGCTGGGAATTGCCGGCGTTCGAGTCCGCCCGCAATACCGTGCGCGCCAACCTGCCCACCGCTGTCGAAATGGAACAGATGCAACAGCAGGCGCACGAGGAAGCGGCGCAAGCCGGCTACGCGGAAGGCCGACAACGCGGCTACGCCGACGGCCTGCAACAGGCGACCCAAGAGAACCAGCATCTGGTCGAACTTGCCAACCTGCTTGCCGTGAAGATCGATGAACTGGTGATCCAGGAACTCACCGGCCTGGCACTGGATGTCGCACGCCAAGTGATCCAGCAAGCGGT
The DNA here is from genome assembly GCA_011620315.1 of Sideroxydans sp. Classification (GTDB taxonomy): domain Bacteria; phylum Pseudomonadota; class Gammaproteobacteria; order Burkholderiales; family Gallionellaceae; genus Sideroxyarcus. Next base: position 8,749 of record WOZO01000231.1, read on the forward strand.
CAAGGTGCAACCCGAACTGTTGCAAGCCGCGGTGCGCGAAGCCATCGGCAGCCTGCCGGTATTCAACCAGTCCGCGCACGTGATCCTCAATCCGCAGGATGCCGCCATGCTGCGCGAACGCATGGGCGAACAACTCTCGCACACCGGCTGGAAGATCCTCGAAGACGTGCGCATGGAACGCGGCAATGCGCGGCTGGAGACCGCCAACAGCCAGGTGGATGTCACATTGGCTGCGCGCTGGGAACGCGTGGTCGCCGCCATGGGAAAAGATGCACCCTGGCTGGTCACCACGGAAGAGAACTGACCATGCAGGCCGCCCATCAACAACGCTGGCAGGAAGCTATTCAGGCCCATCGCGAGATGGCGCTGCAATGCTCGCCCATGTTGGTGAGCGGACGCCTGACCAAAGTCACCGGTCTGGTGATGGAGGCGGTCGGCCTGCGCATGGCGGTGGGCAGCACCTGCTGGATCGAACTCCCCAACAACCGCATCGAGGCCGAAGTGGTCGGTTTCGCCGGCGACAAACTGTTCCTGATGCCCGAGAACGATGTGCACGGCCTGGTGCCGGGCGCACGCGTGATACCGGTGGAACATGCGCGTGCGCCGTACAAGCCCGGCGAGCAGGCACCGCCGCGTCGCCGCACCTCCGATCTGGCGCGTCACCTGCCGGTGGGCGACCACTTGCTGGGCCGCGTGCTGGATGGCGCAGGCCGTCCGCTCGACCAATACGGCGCGCTGATGGAGAGCGGCAGCGCCCCATTGCAGAGCCGCCCCATCAATCCGCTGGAACGCGCCGCCATCAACGAGGCGCTGGATGTGGGCGTGCGCGCCATCAACAGTCTGCTCACCGTGGGTCGCGGACAGCGCATGGGTCTGTTCGCCGGCTCCGGCGTGGGCAAGAGCGTGCTGCTCGGCATGATGGCGCGCTACACCAGCGCCGACGTGATCGTGGTCGGTCTGATCGGCGAACGCGGCCGCGAAGTGAAAGAATTCATCACCGACATTCTGGGCAAGGAAGGTCTGGCGCGTTCGGTCGTGGTGGCCGCCCCGGCCGATGTCAGCCCATTGATGCGCATGCAAGGTGCCGCCTACGCCACCACCATCGCCGAATATTTCCGCGACCAGGGCCGGAACGTGTTGCTGATCATGGATTCGCTCACGCGCTATGCCATGGCGCAACGCGAGATCGCGCTGGCCATCGGCGAGCCGCCCGCCACCAAAGGCTACCCGCCCTCGGTGTTCGCCAAACTGCCGCAACTGGTGGAGCGCGCCGGTAACGGCCCCGAAGGCGGCGGTTCGATCACCGCGTTCTACACCGTGTTGACCGAAGGCGACGACCAGCAAGATCCCATCGCGGACAGCGCGCGCGCTATCCTCGACGGCCACATCGTGCTGTCGCGCCGCCTGGCCGAGGCCGGGCATTATCCGGCCATCGACATCGAGGCTTCGATCAGCCGCGCCATGAGCCATCTGGTGAGCAATGAACATTTTACGCAGGTACAGCAATTCAAAAGACTGTACGCGCATTACCAGCGCAATCATGATCTGGTCAGCGTGGGCGCTTACGTGCCCGGCAGCGATCCCTTGCTGGATGAAGCCATCGCCCGCTATCCGGCGATGGAGCGCTTCCTCAAACAAGGCATGTACGAAGCGGAAGCGTATAGTTCCAGCCAGGCACAGTTCGCCACCGTGTTTGCCGCTAATCAATGAATATCGCCATGACCAAACCTTTTACATTGGCACCGCTGGTTGATCTGGCCCATCAGAAGAATGATGCGGCCACGCGCAAGCTGGGCAAGCTCAACCAGCAACAACAGAATGCGCAAGCCAAGCTGGCTGCGCTGCAGCAGTATCGGCGCGAATATTCCGCGCAGTTCGAGGCAGCGGCGAAGCTGGGCATGACCCCTACCGATATGGTCAATTTCCAGAATTTCATCGGCCGCCTCGACCAGGCCATCCGCCAGCAGCAAAGCGAGATCGAGAAGGCGAGCACGTCGGTACAAAAAGGCCGTCACGAATTGATGGACACCACACGCAAGATGCGATCTTTCGACACCCTGGCCGAGCGCCATGCGGAAAATGAAAAGAAACTGGAAGCCAAGGCCGAACAACGCCAACAGGACGAACAGAGCGGGCGTTTTTCCGCCATGCATCGCGCCGACAAGCAAAACTCGAATCAATGAGGGAGAAATAACATGAGCAGCCTGCCCATCCTGAGCAGCCAGACACCGAACAACAGCAAGTCCGTCTCCGCCCCGAACGGCAAAGGCGGCCCCGCCGCAGACGACATTTCCGGCGGCAGCGCGCCCTTCGGGGAATTGCTGGCCAAGCAATTGAACCCGCAAGGCCGCGACCTCAAAACCGATATTTTGAAAACCATCACGCAAAGCGATGCCGATCCTGCAGTCACGGATCCGAGCGCGCTGCCCGGACAGCGCACGGACGGCATGGCGCTGCCTGCCGATCTGCTGGCCAGCCTGTTGCCGCAAGACAAACGCGCCGCATTGTCCGATTACAAAAAGACCACCACCGATACCAAAGAGATCGCTGCCGATCCCGTAGCAAAAACGATCCCCGGCCTGAATGGCAAAACGGATGATGGTGACTTGACTGCGCACATCACCAGCGACACGAAAGCCGCCCCCGACAAACGTGCCGACAGCGGCATCGCTTCCGACTCGGCTTTTGCCGCCGCCCTGCACGCCGAGAAAAAAACCGCGAACAGCATGACAACCGGCAAGATCGACAACAACATCCTGCCCGGCCAGTCGGCCAACACGCCGAATGCCATCGGCATGCCCAATGCGCTGTCCGCCACGCCGGTGGCGCGGGCCGCCGCGACACAAGCCACCATCTCCACGCCCCTGAATCAGCCGCAATGGGCCGATGATTTCAGCCAGAAGGTGACATGGATGGCGACCCAGCGCACGCAAAGTGCCGAGCTGCATCTGAATCCGGCGCAACTGGGACCGCTGGAAGTCTCGCTCAAACTGAACGGCGACCAGGCGACGCTGCAGTTCACTTCGGCCCATGCCGCGGTGCGCGACGCCATCGAGCAATCCATCCCGCGCCTGCGCGACATGCTGGCCGACAGCGGCATCTCGCTGGGCAACACCACGGTCAGCGATCAGGCACCGCGCGAACAACAGCAACGCGAACAGTCCGGCAGAACGACCGGCAACGTCAATGCGGACAATTCTCTTGAATCAGACACCGTGTTGATGCAGTCGACTACGCGCTTGAGCCGTCACGACGGTGTACTGGACGCCTTCGCCTGAAGCTGGAAATACGCCCGAATTTCTGCCTTATTCCCTTGATGGTGTAAGCTTGGCCTTCCGCATAATCATCATCAACAGGAAAGGAATCAGAGATGGCGTCAAAACCCGCAAAGCCCGCAGCACCGGCTGCTCCCGCAGAAGGCGCACCCGCGCCCGCCAAGAGCAATAAGCTGCTGATCATCATCATCGGCCTGCTGGTACTTGTCATCGCCGGCGGCGCAGGATGGGTCCTCACCCGGAATCAAGCCCCCGCCGAAGAGCATGCTGCCGAAGCGCACAAGCCCGAGCCTGTCAAAGAACCGAAATTCATTCCATTGGGCGACAAGTTCACCGTCAATCTGCAACGCGAAGAAGGCGACCAGTATCTGCAAGCCGGTATCACGCTGAAGATCCTCGATCCGGAACTGGAACTCAAGATCAAGAGCGCGATGCCCGAGATCCGCAGCAAGCTGCTGTTCCTGCTGTCGAGCAAGAAGCCTTCCGAACTGGTGACTTCCGAAGGCAAGGTGGCGCTGGTCGAACAAGTGATCGCCGAAGTGGATGGCATCCTGGGAATTAAGAGCGAGGCTCCGGCTGCCCATGCTGATGCACATGCCCCTGCTGCCGCACCTGCCGCACATGAAGAAGCGCCTGCCGCGCATGGCGATGCTGCACCGGTTGCCGCTGCACCAGCCGCGCCCAAAGAACCGAAGACCACCGGCGTGGTGGATGTGTTGTTCAGCGATTTCATCATCCAGTAAAGACGGATTGAAGCCATGAGCGAATTCTTATCCCAGGACGAAGTCGACTCGCTGCTGCGGGGCGTCACGGGTGAGACCGAGGAAGTCAAAGACGAATCGGAAGCCGGAGGTGTTCGCTCCTACAACATGGCCACCCAGGAGCGCATCGTGCGTGGGCGTATGCCCACCATGGAGATCATCAACGAGCGCTTCGCACGACTGTTCCGCATCGCGCTGTATAACTTCATCCATCGCTCTTCCGAAGTGTCGGTCGGGCCGGTCAAGGTGATGAAGTTCTCCGAATTCATCCGCAACCTGCCGGTGCCGGCCAACCTCAATCTGGTGCAGGTCAAACCCTTGCGCGGCAATGCGCTGTTCATCTTCGACCCCAATCTGGTGTTCATGGTGGTGGACAGTCTGTTCGGCGGCGACGGGCGCTTCCACACCCGCGTGGAGGGCCGCGAGTTCACGCAGACCGAGCATCGCATCATCCAGAAGATGCTCGATGTGTTGTTCGAGGCGTATGCGAAATCATGGGAACCGGTCTACAAACTGGACTTCGAGTTCCTGCGTTCGGAGGTCAACCCGCAGTTCGCCAACATCGCCACCCCCAACGAGGTGGTGGTGGTGACGACCTTCGAGGTCGAGTTCACCGGCGTCGGCGGCTCCATCCACGTGTGCATGCCTTACGCGATGATCGAACCGATCCGCGAGTTGCTGTACAGCACCATGCAGGGCGACCATGTGATCGCCGACAAGCGCTGGCTGCACATGCTGTCCAAGCAGATCCAGTCGGCCGAGATCGAGCTCAACGCCATTCTCGGCCACGCTTCGACCACGCTGGATCATGTGCTGCGCATGAAGGTCGACGATGTCATTCCGCTGGACGTGCCCGATAACGTCAGCGTGATGGTGGATAACGTGCCGGTGATGGAATGCAAATACGGCATCTCCAACTCGCACTATGCATTGAAGGTCGAGCGTATGGTGAAAACGGATACGAGCGAATCCCAAACAGGAGGAAGAAATGGCTGAAGACACCACAGAAGAAGCAATCAGCGCCGACGATTGGGGCGCGGCGATGGCCGAACAGGCCGCAGTCGAAACACCGGCGGCACAGCCGCATGTATTCGAACAGTTCGGCGCGGAGGGCGGCGCGACCGCGCACAACGATCTGGACATGATCCTGGACATCCCGGTGCAACTTACCGTGGAACTGGGACGTACCAAGATGCCGATCAAGAACCTGCTGCAACTGGCACAGGGTTCGGTGGTGGAACTGGCCGGCATGGCCGGCGAGCCGCTGGATGTGCTGATCAACGGCTTCCTCATCGCCCAGGGCGAGGTGGTGGTGGTGAACGACAAGTTGGGCATCCGCCTGACCGACATCATCACGCCGTCCGAACGCCTGCGCCGCATCAACAAATAACCCGGGACACAACCATGCTCACCCGTTTGTTTGCTGCCCTGTTCGCAGCGATCTGCTCTCCGCTCGCCCATGCAGCGGATGCCGCACGCAATGCCTACGTCCCTCCGCCGCCGCCCGCCGCCGTGTCGTCCGGCAGCGTGGTACAGGTGATCGTCAGCCTGCTGCTGGTGCTGGCGGCCGTGATGGCGGTGGCATGGTTCCTGAAACGCATCAATCATCCAAGCCACAGCGGCCTCAATGCGCTCAAGGTGGTGAGCGGCATCGCGGTCGGTCAGCGCGAGCGCATCGTACTGGTCGAGGTGAATAACACCTGGCTGGTGGTCGGTGTGGCACCGGGACAGGTGAATGCCCTGCACAGCATGCCCAAGGGCAGCATCCCGGAAGGTGCCGCAGCCAACGGAACCGTCCCCGAAAGATCGTTCCAGAGCTGGCTCAAACAACACATGGAGAAGCGCAATGGCTAGCCGTCTCCTGTTCCTGCTGCTTGCATTGTGCCTGGGCATGCCGACCGCGCATGCGGCCGATGTCGGCATGCTGGCGATCACCAGCACCCCCGCCGCCGGCGGCGGACAAACCTACACATTGAGCCTGCAGACGCTGATCCTGATCACGTCACTCACCTTCCTGCCGGCCATCCTGCTGATGATGACCGCGTTCACCCGCATCGTGATCGTGCTGGCCATGTTGCGCTCCGCCATCGGCACGCCTTCCTCGCCGCCCACGCAGGTACTGATCGGCCTGTCGCTGTTCCTCACCTTCTTCGTGATGTCGCCGGTGCTGGAGAAGATCTACAACGAGGCCTACCTGCCCTACAGCCAGAACAAGATGAATCTTGAAACGGCCTATGAGAAAGGCAGTGCGCCGCTCAAGGAATTCATGCTGCGGCAGACGCGCGAGGCGGATCTGGCGTTGTTCGTGCGCATCTCCAACAGCGAGGAACTGGAAAGCCCGGAAAGCGTGCCGCTGAAGATACTGGTGCCCGCCTATGTCACCAGCGAATTGAAGACCGCGTTCCAGATCGGCTTCCTGATCTTCATTCCATTCCTCATCATCGACATGGTGGTGGCGAGCGTGCTGATGTCGATGGGTATGATGATGCTCTCGCCGGCCGTCATCTCCCTGCCGTTCAAGATCATGCTGTTCGTGCTGGCCGACGGCTGGAACCTGCTGATCGGTTCGCTGGTGCAAAGTTTCTACACCTGACAATAATGGAGGCGTCACATGACCCCTGAAAGCGTAATGACCATCGGCCAACAGGCCATCGAACTGACCCTGCTGCTGGCGGCACCCATGCTGCTGACCGCGCTCGCCATCGGTCTCGCCGTCAGCATCTTTCAGGCGGCGACCCAGATCAACGAGATGACGCTGTCCTTCATCCCCAAGGCCTTCGGTATTTTCGGCGCGCTGCTGCTGGCCGGTCACTGGATGGTCAATCTGATGCTGGAATACATCACGCGCCTGTATAGCAGCATCCCCTACGTCATAGGCTAATCGTGTGATCAGTTTTACCAGCGCCCAACTCACCGCCTGGGTCGCCATGCTGATCTATCCCATGGCGCGGGTGCTGGCGTTGATCGCCAGTGCGCCGGTGATCGGCAATCGCCAGGTGCCGGTACGGGTCAAGGTGGGGCTGTCCGCCATCTTCACCATCGTCATCCTGCCCACGCTGGACTTGCACGACCTGCCCGATCCCGCCTCGGCCGAAGGCGTGCTGATCCTGCTGCAGCAGATGGTCGCCGGATTGATGATGGGGTTTTCGATCAGGTTGATCTTCACCGCGATCGAGATGGCAGGCGACATCGCCGGCATGCAGATGGGTTTGGGTTTCGCCAACTTCTTCGATCCGCAGAATTCAACTATCACCCCGGTCCTGGCGCAATTCCTGGGCGTCATCGTGGCACTGGCTTTCATCAGCATGGACCTGCATCTGTACATGCTGGCCGCGCTGAGCGACAGTTTCCTGTCCTTCCCCATCGCCAACACCCTCCCGTCTGCCGGTGCCTTCCGCACTGCGGCGGAATGGGGCGGCAGCATCTTCGCATACGCCCTGCAATTCTCGCTGCCGCTCATTGCCGCCCTGCTGATCAGCAACCTGGCGCTGGGCATCCTCACCCGTAGCGCGCCGCAACTGAATATCTTCGCGGTGGGCTTCCCGATCACGATCAGCGTCGGCTTCATCGTGCTGGCACTGGTGATACCGTTTCTCGCACCGATGCTGGACTTCATCTTCCGCCAGGCACTGGAAACAATAGGGCGCATCATGCTGCAACTGGGCGGACAACCCGCCTTGCCCTAAAACCGCAGGCGCAAATGAAAGCGGCGCACAGATCGCTCCGTGCGCCGCAAGACAGAACAACAGTATCTCTTAACGCAGGTAATCGAACAGGGACATTTGCGAGATCTTGGCGAAAGATTGCTGCGATGCCTGCAACGCCAGTTGCTGCCTGCTCAGATCCGTCGCGGCCTGGATGTAGTCCGTGTCCTGGATCTTCGACAATGTCTGTTTGTATTGCGCGCCCAGGTCCACACCGGTTGCCTGAAGCGAATCCAGCTCTCTCAGGCGGCCGCCGACAGTGGCGCGCGTATAGATCACATTATTGATCGCCTGATCCAGCGCGCCAGACGCCTGCTGCAGACCTTGCTGGAATTTTGCGCGGGCTGTCGCATCTCCCGCCAAGGGTGGCGCATCGAGCGTGGCCAGAAAGTTATTGATCGTGTCAAAGATACTCTGGTTGGCGCTGGGCTGAATACCGAAGGTGTCGCCTGCCGCCGGCACCCCCTTGATCTCGACCTGAATGCCATCGAACGAGATCGCCTGGCCGCCGACGTAGGCATTGCCGGTTGAAACAGACGTGCCTGTAGTCAGATTCTGCACATCGAATGTCGTGGCGCTGGTAAAGGTCACCTGATAGTTGTTGCCGTTGAACGGTGCCGCGAGCACCTGCCCCTGGCTGATGATGCCGCTGCCGGTATTCGCCGCAGCGACCGAGGTCGCAAATGAACCGTTGCCGTTCTTGATGCGCATGAATACATCCGCACCGGAATCGGTCGTCGGTATTTGTCGGGCGGGGCCTGCCTGAACCAGATGTGGTACATCATCGCCCTGATAAATCGTGCCTGCCGCAGTATTGGTAAAAGGCTGGATCTTGCCCTGCGCCCCGGCAAACATAAAATTGCCTATGCCGTCCGTGCTGTTGGCCAGTCCAAGCAACTCCTGCATACGTCCGCGCAGATCGGTGGCGATACCTTTCAGGGTCGACGCGGTTTGCATCGGACCTCCTGCATCCAGAGACATGATCTTGACGTCCTGCAACAGCGTTGTGACGCTGCCGAGAATGCCATCCTCCAGCGAAAGCGTATTGATCGCTGCAGTACGATTGTTAGCCAGCTGAGTATTGGAAGCGTCCGACTGCTTGAGTTCGATGGCGCGCGCCGCCGCCGCAGGATCATCCGCCGGAGAGAGCATGCGCTGCCCCGTGGTCATCTGCAGACTGGTCCGGGCCAGACTGTTTTGCATCTGCTGCATGGCAGTTACGCCTTCGCTATACAGTGTGCTGGTGCTGATACGCATGATATTTAACCTCCCAGTTGCAGCAACGAATCGAACATGGATTGCGCGATCGACATTGCTTTTGCCGCCGCCTGATATGCCTGCTGGTATTTCATCAGGTTAGCGGCTTCCTCGTCGAGATTTACGCCCGATACCGATTGTTGCGAGCGGGTCACTTGTGCCAATATGGTGGCCTGCGCCTTGCTGGTCACTTCGAGTTCGCGCGTCTGCGTGCCGACCTGCGATACCAACTGCCCGTAAGCGCCCTGGTAGCTGGTGGTGCCGTTGACCAGCGAGTTCGCTGTCTGCAGTTGCGCCAACTTCAGTATATTGGTGCCATCTGTCGTGGCGTTGGTGTTGGGAGTAACGGTGAACTTGTCGCCAACTGCGGGGGTGCCGGTGATCTGTGCCGTCCAGCCGTTGTAGCTGATATTGCCACCCGAAGCATAGGCGACGCCCGTAGCCGGCAAGCCGACACCCGTGCCGGTCACGTCGAACGTGGTGGCACTGGTAAAGGTAATGGTGACCGGCTGCTGCAGGTTTGCATCCAGCGGCAAAGTGCCCGCCGGAGAAGGCTGTGAAATCACTGCACTACCCAAATTACTTATGGGCGTATTGCTGCGTATCGGGTTCGCGGCAGCGATTTTTGCCGGGTCGGTGACCAGCAGACCAAAATTGCGCGCGCCAGCAACTGTGGGGCGTATCACATAGGAGTCGCCCGACACGTCGGCCACGCTACCTGCCGCAATTTGCAAAGTGATCCCGGTTCCGGCGATTGTTTGCGGCGTCGCCAATGCGGCCGGTGTGAACGACTGGATTGCAGTATTGTTGGTGCGGTTGAACAGCTTATAAGCGGTGCCATCGAATTGCAGCAGGTAGTCGTCAGTGGTCAATGCAGCGGAATCGCTAATGGTCGCGGTCACCACGGAGTTGCCGGTATTGGTTGTAGCCGCCGAAACTTGCGGCGTACCTGCACTAAAGAACGCGCTACCCAGCCCTCCCTTTAGGTCGATGCCCTGCTGATGCAGGGTATTGAAAGTGTCGGCGATACCGATAGCGATGCGGCCCAGTGCGTTACGGGCGGGATCCAATACGGTGTCCCGGAAGCTCAGGTATCCGCCAAGGTTGCCGCCCTGCAGGGCGTTCGACGGAATACGGCTAACATCCCCGGCGGTACTGACAAATGCCAAATCCAGTGTACTAAGGTCCGTTGCCGAGGCGAGGGGGCGCATCGTGGAAACATGGGTACCCGTCACCAGTGTCTGGCCTGTGCCGATAAAAACATCCATCGAGCCGTCCGATTGCTTGAAGCTGGTCACGCCGATCTCCATGCTCAACTGGGTCAGCAGATAATCGCGCTGGTCGAGCAGATCGTTCGGCAACTGGCCATTGGCGCTTTGCGCTTGGGCCTTGACGATAGTGTCGTTCAATGCCGCGATCTGTTTGGCGTAGCTGTTGATGAGGCTGGCACTATTGACGATCTGTCCGTTGAGGCCGTCGCGTATCTCGGTCATCCTACCGTCCAGCGTCTGCATGCGGTTGTCCAGCGATTGCGCGCTACCGATCATGGTCTGGCGCGCTGCCAGCGATTCCGGGGAATTGGCAACCGTATTCACGGCCCCGAAGAAGTCCTGCAAAGTGGCACCCAGCCCGCCGTTGGCATCGCCCAGCAGATTGCTCACCTGTACCGACAGGTCGTATTGCGTTGTCAAATTGCTGGAACTAGTCTGCGCGCCGGTCATCTGCGCACCGAGGAAGTCACTGTATTGGCGCTTCACGCCGAGCACATCGGCACCCGCCCCGAAAAATCCCTGCCCCATATTCTGGGCAAGCTGCGTACCCTGGATGATCTCTTGGCGCGAATAGCCGGGGGTGTTCGCGTTGGCGATATTGTGCGAAGTCACATTGATGCCCGCCTGGGCAACCCGCAACGCACTGACACCGATATTATAGATTGAAGCCATGTGACTCTCCTGACGATCCTTCGCCTAGTTTATCGGCAGGTCGCCAAAATACTTTAGGCCTTTGTGCTGATACTGCCGATCACCCCGGCCAGCTTGTCGGCATAGCGGGGATCGGTGGCGTAGCCGGCTTTTTGCAGCGACTGGGCGAAGTCTACCGCATTCGACTGCCCCAGTGCGCCCGCATAGCGCGGGTTCTCGCTCAACAGGCGGGCGTAATCCTGAAAGGAATCCGCATAAGAATCATAGGCCCGGAAGCGTGCCACCTGTTTGCTGGCGACCCCGTCCTGATACTCGGTAGTAGTCACTTCGGCCACTTTGCCCTTCCAGTCGCTGCCGGCCTTGATGCCGAACAGGTTAAAACTGCTGCTGCCGTCCGCATTGCGGATCTCGCGTTTACCCCAGCCGCTCTCCAGCGCCGCCTGTCCCATGATGAAATCGGCCGGCACGCCCGTCTTGCGGCTGGCGCGTTCGGCATGCAGCCGCATACGCTCGATGAAACCTTGCTGCGTCATGGGTTGATACGCCGCGGACAAATGCCGAGTGCCAAGAGGCAAGTGCTGAGTGCTGAGTGCTGAGTGCTGAGTACTCAGCACCCGGGACTCGGGACTGAGCTGGCGCACCATCACGTCAGCCAGCCCCACGCCGCGCCGGGACATCTCCTGTGCCAGTTGCTGATCCAGCATGCCGGTGAACAGCTTGGTCTGCTCGCTGTCCATCATGCCGTCCTGCGGGGTCGCCTCGCGCATGCTCTTCATCATCATGTTGAGGAACACCATCTCGAACTGCTGCGCGACTTTTTTCAGCGCCTGATCGGGCGCCTGCTTGGCCTGGTAGCGCAGGCGGTCCAGTGCCTGGCTGTCCGCCGCGAGTCCGCTCAAACTGTCCGCCGAGAGTGCCATCGCCTTCTCCTAGATGATCTCGAGTTCCGCGCGCAGCGCACCGGCCGCCTTCATCGCCTGCAGGATAGCCAGCATGTCTTGCGGTGTGGCACCGATGGAGTTCAGGGCTTTGACCACCTCTCCCAGCGACACGCCATGTTTCAGATGCAGCAAATTGCCGGAAGACGCCTCGATCTTGATATCGGCATTGCTGACCGTTGCCGTATCGCCGCCGGCCAGCGCATTGGGCTGGCTTACCGCATTGTCTGCGCTGATGACCACGGTCAGATTGCCGTGCGCCACGGCACACTCGCTCAGTGAGACTTGCTGGTTCATCACTACCGAACCGGTACGCGCATTGACGATCACCTTGGCACTGCCTGCCGCCGCATCGACCGAGAGATTCTCCAGACGTGACAGGAACTGCACGCGCTCGAAACCCGGCGGGGCCGAGACCTGTACTGTACGCGCATCCAGCGCATTGGCGATCAGAAAATCGGGCGATACATCTCGATTGATGGTGTCGGCCATACGCGCCGCCGTGGTGAAATCCGCCGTATTCAGTTGCAGATAGATGTAATCGCCCTGCCCCAGCGAGGTCGGCACCTCGCGCTCGACCGTGGCGCCGCTCGGAATGCGCCCCACGCTCAAGTGATTGATCACGGTCTTGCTGCCGCCCGCCGCCGCCCCCGCGCCGCTCACCAGCAAACTGCCTTGCGCCATCGCATAGACTTGTCCGTTGGCACCTTTCAAGGGCGTCATCAGCAGCGTGCCGCCGCGCAGGCTCTTGGCATTGCCGATAGAAGAGACCGTGACATCGATGGTCTGTCCGGGACGCGAGAAAGCAGGCAGCGAAGCCGTCACCGTCACCGCCGCCACGTTCTTCAATTGCAGGCTGGTGCCGGGCGGCAAGGTCACGCCCATCTGCGACATCATGGTGATGATGCTCTGCACGGTGAAGGGCGTCTGGGTGGTCTGGTCGCCGCTGCCGTCGAGGCCGACCACCAGGCCGTAGCCGAGCAACTGGTTCTCGCGCACGCCCTGCACGCTGGCCAGATCCTTGATGCGCTCCGCCGAAGCCACCGTGGAAACGAGCACCAACAGCGAAAAGACGAGTGTCCTGATGTTCATGATGTTACCTCTCCCCTCTCCTCAATCCTCTCCCGCCAGCGGGAGAGGAAGCAAACGTATCGCTACGCGAAATATTCATTAAAAGGGCAGCACCGTGGTGAAGATGCGCGCGAACATGCTGGTCACTGCAGCGCCATCCAGATTGGTCGCCCCCTTGTATTCCAGATGCACGTCGGCGACCCTGGTCGACAACACGCTATTGGTACCGCTGATGTCGTCCGGATTGACCACGCCATAGAAGCGCACGTATTCATCCGAATAGCGGATGCTGACTTGCTTCTCTCCGGCCACACGCAGGTTGCCGTTGGACAGCACTTCGATCACGGTAGCGGTCAATGTGCCGGTGAAAGTATTGGAACCGGAAGCATCGTTCTTGATGCCGGATTTCACGCTACTGCTGCCGGACAAACCGCCGGTGATGGCCGGCGTGGTCACCGCCAGACTGCCTGTATTCTCCAGCGTAACGCCGGATTTGCCGGTGGCGGCGGTAGTCTCGACGATACTGATGGTCACGATGTCACCGACACGGCGCGCGCGGCGATCCTCAAATAACGGGCGGTCGTTCACGCCGGCCTGAAAGATGGAACCATTGGTCGGCGGCGGTGCGGCACGACCGGAAGACGGCACAGCCGTCAGTGGTTCGCGGATATTGGTGCCGGGCACGCAAGCGACCAACAAGTAACTGGCTGCCAATACACTGATCACACCGCTCAAATTACGCATGATGCACCTCGAAGAATGCAAAGATGAATTTCCGCATTTTCCCCTCTCCCTCCGGGGGCGGGGTGGGGGAAACGGCCTTGCCTACGACCTGTTTAATAATCGCGTACATGGCCGTTAAATCTGCGCCAGTTTTTGCAGCATCTGGTCGGATGTGGTGATCGCCTTGGAGTTGATCTCGTAGGCGCGCTGGGTCTGGATCATGTTCACCAGCTCTTCCACCACATTGACGTTGGATGTCTCGACGAAGCCCTGGCTGATGGTACCCGTACCGTTGGTGCCCGGCACATTGGTGCTGGGCGTGCCGCTGGAGGCGGTCTCCAGATACAGGTTCTGTCCCATGCTTTGCAGGCCGGCCGGATTGACGAAGGTCGCCAGCTGGATGCTGCCGATCTGTACCCCCGCAGTCGAGCCGGCCTGTGTGACGCTGACCACACCATCCTGACCAATGGTGATCGATGTTGCATTGGCGGGAATGGTCAAGGCAGGCTGCACTACAAAACCATTGGCGGTGACCAGTTGTCCCTGGCTATCGGACTGCAACGAGCCGTCGCGCGAATAGCCGGTGGTCCCGTCCGGCAACAACACTTGCAGAAAGCCCTCGCCCTGAATCGCCACATCCAGCTGGTTGCCGGTCTGCTGCAGATTGCCCTGGGTGTGGATGCGCTCGGCGGCGATAGGACGCACGCCGGTACCGATCTGCAATCCCGTTGGAATCTGTGTCTGCTGCGAAGACTGCGCGCCGGGCTGGCGTATGTTCTGGTACAGCAAGTCTTCGAATACCGCGCGCGAACGCTTGAAGCCCGACGTATTGATATTGGCCAGGTTGTTGGAGATGACGTCCATCTGGGTCTGCTGCGCTTCCAGACCGGTCTTCGATATCCACAATGAGCGAATCATGATGTGTGCCCTTTCGGTGTACTGTGCTTGCTTGCCACATTACCCCGCTGCCGGCGAATGTATGCCGCGAACACGTGGAGAAAAATGCACTTATTCCCGATTTTAAAGAACGCCGGGACAGGACATCCCGGCATCCGGCATGAAAGTCCGTCAGGCAGCGCACCGCCAGACAGCACGATCAAGCCGTTTAGGCGTTGAGGTTGAGTATCGTGCTCGCGCTCTTGTCGTTCTCGTTGGCCGTCTGCAGCAGCTTCATGTGCGTATCGAACTGTCGCGCCAGCGAGATCATACTGACCATGGCCTCCACCGTATTGACGTTGCTGCCTTCCAGACTGCCGCCGACCAGCGTCACATTGGCATCCGCCTCGGCAGGGTTGCTGTCGCGCATGCGGAACAGACCGTCTTCACCGCGCACCATCTGCTCTTCCGGCGGATTGGTGAGCTTGAGACGACCGACCGTGATCACCTCATTCTTCTGGTTGGTGGTCGGCACGGTAGAGAGCGTGCCGTCCTTGGCGATGGAGACTTCGGTATCGGGCGGGATGGAGAGCGGCCCCGCATCGCCCAGCACCGTCAGTCCGCCACGGGTCTGCAACACGCCGTTGGGCGACATCTGCAAACTGCCGTTGCGCGTGTACGCCTCGTTGCCCTCGGCATCCTGTACCGCGATCCAGCCCTTGCCGTCCAGCGCCACATCCAGCGCGCGACCGGTCTGCTGCATGATGCCGGGCGTGAAATCGGCAGCCACTGTGGAATCGACCACAAAAGTGCGCGTGGGCAAACCTTCGCCCTGGATCGGCACACTGCGGAACGCATCGATGCTGGCGCGAAAGCCCGGCGTGTTGACGTTGGCCAGATTGTTCGACACGGTCGCCTGTTGATGCAGAATATGGTTCGCCCCTGACGCCGCGGTGTAGATCAGTCTGTCCATATCATTCCCTTCACTGTCGATTACGCGAACTCAGCACTCATTACTTGTCGCTCAGAACTACCTGAGGTTCACCAGCGTCTGCAACACCTGGTCCTGCGTCTTGATGGTCTGCGCATTGGCCTGATACACACGTTGCGCGGTGATCATGTTCACCAGTTCGGCGGTCAGGTCCACGTTGGAATCCTCCACCGCCGACGATTGCAACACGCCCAGACTGCTGGAGCCCGGCGTGCCAACCAGCGGGCCGCCGGAGGTGGCGGTCTCCGCCCATGCGTTGTTGCCCAGCGGCTGCAAGCCCTGCGGACTGGTGAAGTTGGCGAGCACCACTTGCGCCAAGGCACGCGATTGGCCGTTGGTATAGCGTCCCAGAATAGTGCCGTCGGCGCTGGTGGTGAATGAACTCAGACGACCGGAAGCAAAACCATCCTGTGTCTTGGTATTCACCCCGAAGTTGCCGCCGAACTGCGATGTCCCCGTGAAGTCGAAGCTAATGGTTTGATTAGCCGCACTGGCAGGATTAACCACTGTCAGCGTGGTGGCGGCAAAGCCAGCCGGACTCGGTGCAGACACCGTGAAAGTGTTTGGGCCGTCGATCGAAATGATCGTGGTACCGGCAGGAAGGTCGCCGCCGGTGATCGATGCGCCCACCAACAATCCGACGGTTGAAGGTCCGGTGATGGAGGTGCTTGCCGCCGCCGCCGCCGCCCCCACCACCGAGATCGGAGCGGGCACCGGGCTGAAGGCCGCCGAAGATACCGGCAACGTGGGAGAAGTCAACACGCCGTTCGTGTTGAACACCAGCGAAGAAAGCGGTGTGCCGGCTGCCGGCACCTGGTTGCCATCCACCGTCAAATAGGAATCCCAAGTATTGGGGCCGGTCTTGGCAAAATACAACAGCGCCACATGATCAACCCCCTGACTATCGTAGACCGTCAACGGCGTCGAGCTGTTATAGCTCTGCGGATTTTTGGGATCAAACGGCGTGATGGTCGGCAATGCCATGCGCGTGTCCAGCGTCAATCCCATCGCAATACTGGAAGTCGCTTGCGGCGTCAGGTCGGCGGCAACGATTTGGATCGGCGTCGGTTGGGCGGCGGTGATGACACCGTTGGTCGCCATATAGCCGGATAACTGGTGGCCCTGGCTATTCACGATGTAGCCGTTCTTGTCGAGCTGGAACTGCCCGTTGCGCGAATAGGAGATCGCCCCGTTCGGATCCACCATGCGGAAGAAACCCTGGCCGCTGATGGCCGTATCCATGCTGTTGGAGGTGTTGGTGATATTGCCCTGTGTGAACTGCTGCGCCACGTTGGCGATCTTCACACCGGTACCCACTTGCACCGCACCCGATCCGGCCAGCGATGTGGCGTAAAGGTCGGCGAACTGCGCCTGCGATTGTTTGAAGCCGATGGTGTTGGCGTTCGCCACGTTGTTGCCGATCGCATCCAGATGCTTGGCAGATGCGTTCAGACCGCTCAATCCTTGTTGAAAACTCATGACGTCCTCCCCTTACAAGATTTTTCTGATGGTGTTCAGGCCGACTTCACCCTGATTGCCGATATTGACTGTGACGCCGCTGCTCGACTGCGCCACGCTGTTGACCAGACCGTAGGACAGCGTGGCGGCATCGCTCTTCTTGCCGCCGAGTTCCGCAACGGCGGTGAAGGTGTATTTCCCGTCCGTTGCCGTGCTACCGGTATCGGTCATGCCGTCCCAACTGAAATCGACGACACCGGACTCTTGTGCGCCCAGTTGCAGGGTGCGCACTACCGCACCGTAAGCATCGGAGATTTGCACCGTCACCTTGTCCGCCGGTTGCGTCAATTCCACACCGCCATATGCTTTGCCGTTCGCCAGATCCATGCTGTCGCCATCGGTCAACGCCACATGGCCGATCATGGAGACAGCCTGTAGCGACTGACTCGCCAGCATGCTGCTGCTCAATGCCTGTACGGTAGAGTTCAGTTTGTCGATACCGGTCACCGTGGACAGCTGCGCCATCTGCGAGGTGACCTGCGCGTTATCCATGGGATTGAGCGGATCCTGGTTCTGCATCTGCGTGACCAGCAGCTTGAGGAAACGATCCTGCGTCGCGCCGATATCGGTGGATGCAGCCGTGAGAGACGAGGTGGCTGCTGCGCCGGTGGTACTGCTGTTTACTGAATTAACCATGATCTATCTCCTTATTGGCCGATGGTGAG
Source organism: Sideroxydans sp. (assembly GCA_011620315.1). GTDB lineage: Bacteria > Pseudomonadota > Gammaproteobacteria > Burkholderiales > Gallionellaceae > Sideroxyarcus. The sequence goes on from WOZO01000231.1 coordinate 26,450, forward strand.
TGTTTTCATCAGCATGGACTTGGATGTGTTCAGCACATCCACGTTGTTTTGGTATGACCGCGAAGCCGAGATCATGTTCACCATTTCATCCACGGGATTGACGTTGGGCATCTCTACATAACCTTGCGCGTTGGCCATCGGATGTTTGGGATCATATTGCATGCGCATGGGGGAATTATCTTCCACCACAGCGGACACCTTGACGCCCGCGCCAACCTGTCCCGCCGCCTGGATGGTTTCGAACACCACCTGTTTGGCTTTATACGCCTGACCGTCCGGTCCGGTGGCACTGTCGGCGTTGGCCAGATTGCTGGCCACCACGTTGAGCCGTTGCGCCTGCGCCGACATGGCGGAACCGGCGATATTGAATACATTGAACAATGACATGATCAGCTCTCCTAGCCTTGTAACGCGGCCAGCACTTCTTTGGCCTTGCCGCTGACGAAGCGGACGCTCGCCTCATAGCGCATCGCGTTGTCCGCAAATTGCGCGCGCTCCACATCCATATCCACCGTGTTGCCGTCCGCGCTGGGCTGGGTCGGCACACGATATTGCACCGGCACCCCCATCACCGTCTCGCCCGCATCCCCGGCCAGATGCTTGACGGCGGTCGCCTGCAATTGCAGCGTGGTGCCCGAACCGTTCAGTGCACCCTTTAGCGCGCTGGTGAAATCGATGTCCTTCGCCTTGTAGTTGGGGGTGTCCGCATTGGCGATATTGGACGCGATCAGCTCTTGTCGCGTGGCGCGCAAGTTCAGCGCCACTTGATGAAATTGGAACATCTCGTCTATTCTGCCGCCCATGATGAGCCCCCCGCCTTTCATGACTACTTTTGTGATGGCTTGCATACTAGTACCGGGGTTTTCCATCCAATCGAACGATTAAGGGTAAAAACCCGCTTTATTTCCCCCCTTCGACCTTTCCCCAAAGGATGACAATTCAGCCATGAACAAACGGCTGGCTTCTTTTTTCATACTGATCGGCTGCCTGTGGGGCAGCCCGGCTCTGGCTGCGCCGCAACAGAGCCACGCCGCGATCCGTGCCGCAGCAGTTGCCTTCGCCCAAGCACAAAGCAAGAGCCTGCCCGGCGAGGTACATATAGATGTCACCGCCATCGACAGTCGCCTCAAGCTCGCCCCCTGCGACAAGTTGCAGGCTTTCCTTCCCGCCGGTGCCAAACCGATCGGCAAGACCAGCATCGGCGTACGCTGTACCGACCAACCGGGCTGGAGCGTATTCCTGCAGACCGACATCAAGGTCAGCGTTGATCTGCTGGTCGCCAACCGCCCCATGGCACAGGGCACCGTGTTAAGCGCCACCGATTTCGGTCTGCAACGCGGCGAGTTGGGCCGCCCCGGCCTGCTCACCGCCCCGGAGCAAGCCATCGGCAAGATACTGAAATTCTCGATTGGTGCCGGACAAGTGCTGCGTCAGGATATGCTGCGTGCGCCGCTGCTGATCCGTCAGGGGCAAACCGTCACCCTGCGCGCGCGCGGCAACGGCTTTGTCGTCAGCCAGGAAGGGCATGCCCTGAACAACGCGGGAAAAGACGAAATCGTGCGCGTCCGCACCGCCGGCTCGCAAGTGATCTCGGCTCGGACGGTGGCGGACGGCGTGGCTGAAGTGCAGCCATGACAAGCAATGCAGGGCATTCGGGTGGGGTTCAATACTCCCCGAATTCGGTACAAAAAATATTTTTATAAAAACGCTAAAGTTTTTGCATTAAGTACCGATACAACAGACAATCGAACCAGAACAGTTGGAGTCCTACCATGAAGATTGACAACACAACACCAGTTACCGGCAATCTGGGCGAAGCCACTGCCCGCAATACAGCCGCAAAAACTGCAAACAGCCCGGCACCCACAGCTGAGCAAGGTACCAGCGTGCATTTGGGCACCTCTTCCGCCCAGCTGCGCAGTCTGGAAAGCAGCGTCGCCAGCGCCCCTGCCGTGGACGCAAAAAAGGTCGCCGAGATCAAGCAGGCGATCAGCGAAGGCCGCTTCCAGGTCAATGCCGGCGCAGTCGCCGACGGCCTGATCAGGACCGTGAGTGACCTGATCACCGCGAGCCAGCGTTGAACGCAACAGATATACAAACCCGCTTAACCGAAGAGCGCACCGCGCTGCAGGCCTTTATCGGCCTGCTCGAACGCGAGCAGCAGATCCTGCTGTCCCCCGACACAGAGCCCCTGCTCGACCTGTCTACCGAAAAGACCCGCGCCGCCGAAGCACTCACCGCACTCGTCAAAAAACGCCCGCAATATATCAGCGCCGAACCCGGCAAGATCGAAGCATGGCTGCGCAGCAATGCCGCCATCGCGCTCAAGGTCTGGCAAGACATCCAAAAGTTGGGCCTGCAGGCGCAGCAGATGAACAAAACCAACGGCGAACTGATCCAGGTACGCATGCGCTACAACCAGCAGGCCGTGCAAGCCCTGCTCGGCGCTTCGGAACAAACTGCCGGACTGTACGACACCAAAGGCAAAACCAATATGCCCGGCTCCGGGCGCACGCTGGGCAGCGGCTAAAGCTCGGTATATTTCTTCGCGCTGCCTTTTGCTTTATGCGCGGGATATTTCTCCGCATTCTTCGCGATCTTATCCAGCACCACCTTTTTCACATCCAGCTTGTAATGCTCCGCCAGCAGCAAGGCATAGGCCAGCACATCCGCCAGCTCTTCTTTCACCCGCGCCTCATCCGCCTCGGCGTGTGCTTTCCACAAAAAGCATTCCAGCAACTCGCTCGCCTCGATGGACAACGCCGCCGCCAGATCCTTGGGATTATGGAATTGCGCCCAGTCGCGTTCGTCGCGAAAACGGATGAGTGCCTCGGTGATCTCGGCGATATCGCCCTTGTGTTCGCTCATGTTGCGATCCTGTCGAACGGGCATGGTCAAGTTGACCACCCCTTGATTTATGAAACTTGC
>WOZO01000228.1 GCA_011620315.1 Sideroxydans sp.
CCGCCATGCGCCCAAAGGCGCGGTTTTATGTGCCGCATAGCGTCGAACACTACACGAGGTGCCGGCCGGGTTGGGGCTGGATGCAGCGCGCATTGCACAACTGCGCAGCGGCGGCGTGGTGTAGCACGGCAGGGCCAGCACCACGAAAAATTGGCTCAAGACGCCCAGAGCGGCTGATGCACATGCAGCATCATTTGAATAGCAATAGCAATCACCGCAACCTCCGCCAGCGCACCGTCAATGCAAGCGCCCAAACCCCGCTTCGGCCCAGGCCGTGGCACGGGCGGGGGTGAGCTGAAAGCTGGGCGGCACCGGCACCCGCGCCAGTTCTTCGCCCAAGGCGTTGTGTGCGCTCAGCGTGGCGGTGGCGCCCTCCTCGTCGGGCACGATGGCCAGGGCCACGCGCAGGCGCTCGCCCTGCCACGTGATAGTGACGTTCTTGTTGAGCTGCGCGTGCAGTTGCTGCTCATGGCGGCGCAGCACTTCGCTGGCGGTCTTGACCAGCGTATTGAAGGCCGACATATCGAGCGGCTTGGGGTTCTTCTTGTCGCGCCCCATGGTCCACGGCCCCACCAGCGCGGGCTCGGCCTCGCCCTGCAGCGTCATGGCCACCGCCCAGCCATCGTCATCCTCGTTCTTGATGACCCGCGCCGTCCAGCGCTCGTCGCTCCACAGGCGCGGTTCTTGAACGGGGGCGGGCGTGTCGGAGGTGTCTTCGGTCATGGGCGCTGCGGCAGATATGGGAAAAGGCGCAGAGCATACGGCGGATTGCCGCGCCCCCGCCCGCCACCCTGCATCGCAGCGGCAAATGCCAGGGCTTTTTCCGCCCATCCGCAACGGCCGCGGCATTGTTTCGCCGCGCAGTCTGCTATTTCAGACGGTTCCATCGCTTGTGCTTTTGTGCTTTGGGGAGGCTGTCGGACACTTGGAAATCGTCGGCTACAAATCCGACAGCCTCCTGGAAAAAGGAGTCAATAATGACCTGACTGCTGCCGCGAACCTTGTGGAAGAGCTTGCGATTCAAGAAAGGAATTCAATGAACATCGATTCCGTGGTGTCGCGCGCGTTTGTCATGCCACTCATGAGTCCCGCCTTTCCGGGGGACTGATCGGTGCACGACTACCGCGCGCAATGAATGCTGATAAAAGAGTGAACTTGAACCCAAACATGAAGGATTGAAAATGAGTGATCTGAAAGGAAAAGTCGCCGTGGTAACCGGCGCAGCCAGTGGCATTGGCAAGGAGATTGCACTGGTGTTCGCGAAAGCGGGGGCGGCGGTGGCGATCGCCGATCTGAATCTGGACGGTGCGAACGCGGTGGCCAACGAGATCGTGCAGGCCGGCGGCAAGGCGATCGGTGTGGCGATGGACGTCACGAACGAGGACGCCGTCAACCAGGGGATCGACAAGGTCGCAGCGCAGTTCGGTTCGATCGACATCCTGATCTCGAACGCGGGCATACAGATCGTGAATCCGATCGAGAACTACGCGTTCTCCGACTGGAAGAAGATGCAGGCGATTCACGTCGATGGCGCGTTCCTGACCACGAAGGCCGCGCTCAAGCATATGTACAAGGACGACCGCGGCGGCATCGTGATCTACATGGGCTCCGTGCATTCGCACGAGGCGTCGCCGCTGAAATCGGCCTACGTCGCGGCCAAGCACGCGCTGCTCGGGCTCGCGCGCGTGCTCGCCAAGGAAGGCGCGAAGCACAACGTGCGCTCGCATGTCGTGTGCCCCGGCTTCGTGCGCACGCCGCTGGTCGACAAGCAGATTCCCGAGCAGGCGAAGGAGCTGGGCATCAGCGAGGAAGAAGTGGTCCGCAACGTCATGCTCGGCGGTACCGTTGACGGCGTCTTCACGACGGTCGAGGACGTGGCGCAGACGGTGCTGTTCCTCTCGACGTTCCCGAGCGCGGCGTTTACCGGGCAGTCGTTCATCGTCAGCCACGGCTGGTTCATGCAGTAAGCCACGCGGCAACAGCAGGCCGCCGGCCATGCCGGCGGGCGACAAAACCATAATCGAGGATATCGGTGACGTATCAGAAAATCGACTTCCTTTTGATCGGGGGAGGGCTGGCGAGTGCGACGGCGGCCGAGACGCTGCGGCGGGAAGGCGCAACCGGCTCCATCCTGATCCTGTCGGCCGAATCGACGCTGCCGTATCAGCGCCCGGCCCTGTCAAAGCGCTATTTGCTCGGTCATGCCAACGTGCAGCAGATACTAGTTCATCCCGCGCAGTATTACCGCGATGAGGAAATCGAGGTCGCGCTGGAAACCACGGCGCTCTCGGTCGATACCGCCCGCCAGCGGGTGGAAACCTCGACAGGGCGGCAGATCCATTATGAAAAACTCCTGATCGCAACCGGCGCATCGCCCCGGCCCATTGCTTTACCCGGTGCGTCGTTGCAGGGCATTCATGTGCTGAGGTCCCGCGACGATTGCGATGCGATACGGCAGCGTGCGTCGAAGGCCAAGCGTGCCGTTGTGGTCGGCGGCAGCTTTCACGGCATGGAGGTCGCGATGTCGCTGCTCGACCTCGGGCTCGAGGTCACCATCGTGGAAAAGGACACGCGACTGCTGCGGCATCTGGAATCGGCGATGCTGTCTGATTTCTTCCTGCAGTACGCGTGCAAGCACGGCGCGACGGTGTTGCTCGACGAGCCGGTGGTCGCGTTTCATGGAGAAGGAAAAATCAGGGAAGTCGAGACCGGCTCGGGGGCGCGCATACCGTGCGATTTCGCGGTGGCCTGTACGGGCGTCGATCCCGCCACGCAATTTCTCCACGGCAGCGGCATTGCGCTCGAAGAAGGCCAGATCATGGTCGATGATCGGCTGGCCACCAATATGCCCAACATCTGGGCGGCTGGCGACGTGACGAGCTTTCTGGACCCGGTGTTTTCCTGCCGGCGCCATATCGAGCACTGGGACAACGCGGTCAAGCAAGGGCGTCTCGCCGCGCTGAACATGCTGGGGCGCCGCATGCGCTACGACCAGGTGTCCTATTTCTTTTGCGAAGTCGGCGACATCGGGTTCAACGTGCTCGGCGCGACGGAAGACGCCGACGAGTGGATCATGCGTGGCTCGCTGGCAGACCAATCCTTTACGCTGTACTACCTGAAGAACAGCGTGATGCGGGCGGCATTCTCGCTGGGCCGGCCGGCCAGGGAGACGCGTCTTGCCGAGGAGCTGATCCGTTACCGGACCAACCTGCTGCTGCACAAGGAAAGATTGCGGGTGCCGGACGTCGCGCTCGACCAGCTGCCGACGCAGACCGTGCTGGTGTTGCAGGGCGGCGGTGCGCTCGGCGCGTTCGAATGCGGGGTGGTCAAGGCGCTGGAGGAAGAGCAGATATTTCCAGACATCGTGGCAGGCATTTCGATTGGCGCGCTCAACGGCGCGATCATTGCCGGCAATCCGCGCAACGCCACGGGCGCGCTGGAGGCCTTCTGGTCGGAGTTGCAGGTGGCCTCCTTGCCGCTGCTTTCGGAACCGATGCGGCGCGCCGCGACCGCCATGCAGATCCTGCAGTTCGGCGTGCCGAAATTTTTCCGGCCGCGCTGGATGCCGTCGCTTGGGGAGCCCTGGGTGGCGCCGTGGAACTGGACCGGCTTTTACGATACATCGCCGATGAAGAAATTGCTGGCGAAGTACGTGGACTTCACGTCGCTCAAGGAAAGCCCGGTGCGTCTCATGGTCGGCGCGGTCAACGTGCTGACCGGCGAGCTCGAGGTGTTCGACAGCTATGTCGACGATCTGACGGCAGACCATATTTTGGCCAGCGGCAGCTTGCCTCCCGGTTTTTCCTGGACCTTTGTCGACGGCAAACCCTACTGGGATGGCGGCATTGTCAGCAACTCGCCGCTCGATCTGGTGTTTGACCGCTGCGGTTCGGACGGCAAGCGGGTCTTCATCGTGGACCTGTTTGCGGGCGCGAAGTCCTCCTTGCCCTCCAACATGATGGAAATCCAGGCACGTCGTGACGAAATCGTGTATTCGGAACGTGTGCGCAGCGATCTGCGTACGCGTGAACTGAAGGATGCCTATCGTAGTCTGGTCGAGAGCCTCCTGCAGGAGATCGAGCCGGTAGAGCGCGAGAAGATCATGCAGCGTCCCCGGTATATCCAGTTGATGGGCGACGGCGCAAAGATGCAGATCACGCGCTTTGTGCGCAAGGGGGTGCACGATGAGCCCTCGTGGCGGGACTACGATTTCTCGGATGTTTCGATTCGCGCCAATCAGGCCCAGGGCTACGCGCTGGTAAAGGAAATGGGTTCTGCCGCATTAGGGCTCGTAAAGTAATAACTTGTACTTTTGCCTAGCCATCTTTGGGCGCATTGCGTCGTTGCAAATCGCTTGTTTAGCAGAGCTAAACGGCGCGCTTTGCGCCTCGCACTGCATCCCAAATCCGGCCGTCAAAATGCACAACTTATCGCTTTGCGAGCTCTTGGCTGCGGACGGGCGAGCCGATCTCAGCTGAAACCAAGGACATTCCCATGAAAACCGTACAGCGAGATATTGAAGAGCGCACCCACCTCACGGGCAACAACCAGTTCGAGCTCCTGCTTTTTCGCCTGGGTGCCGACAGCGCCCTGGGCAAATCCGAGCTCTTTGGCATCAACGTTTTCAAGATCCGTGAAATCGTTGCCATGCCCAGCATCACCCCCGTCGCGGGCGCTTGTGCGTATTCGCTGGGCGTGGTCAACCTGCGCGGGCAGATCATTGCGGTGCTGGACCTGCCAGCCATCGTGGGCTGCAAGCCCAAGACCGGGCTGAACATCATCCTGGTGACCGAATTTGCGCGCACCACCCAGGCGTTTGCCGTGGAGTCGGTGGAAGACATCGTGCGGCTCGACTGGAAGCAGGTGCTGTCCGCCGAGGCCAGCGGCGCGGGCGGCAAGCTGGTGACCAGCATTGCGCGCCTGGATGGCAACACCGATGGCTCGCGCCTGGCGCAGGTGCTGGATGTCGAGGCCATCCTGCAGCTGGTGTCGCCGCCCGAGGGCAACCAGGTCGATGCCCAGAAGGTAGGCCCCCGCCTGGTGATGAAGCCCGGCGCCATCATCCTTGCGGCGGACGATTCCTTTGTGGCCCGCTCGCTCATCGAGCAGGAGTTGCAATTGCTGCATGCCCCGTTCGAGATGGCCAAGTCGGGCAAGGAAGCCTGGGACCGGCTCAATACGCTGGCCACCCAGGCCGCCGCCGAAGGCAAAACCGCGCTGGACAAGGTGGCGCTGGTGCTGACCGACCTGGAAATGCCCGAAATGGACGGATTTACATTGACACGGAACATCAAGCAGGATGCGCGCTTTCAGGGGCTGCCGGTGATCATCCACTCGTCGCTCTCGGGCTCGGCCAATGAAGACCATGTCCGCAGCGTCGGCGCAGATGGCTATGTGGCCAAGTTTGTGGCGGAAGACCTGGCCGGCGCCATCCGGCGCGTGCTGCCCGCATAGCCGGGTGGCGACCTGCGAGAATATTGCATAAAAAACGCCTCTAGCGCTTACCAGTCAAGCGCCAGTAGCTATATAAAACATAGCAAATAAAACATAGCAAATCACAGGCTGCCCCTGGAGCCTGGCGGAATCGACAGGGGTTCGCCACGCAGCCAGGCCGCCCGCCGCCCCTGCGCTGCATCGGCAACGGCATCGACCACAGGGCAACGTCAACCAGGCGGCGCCGTCAGGCGTCTAAGGGATGCAGAAATGCCAAATATCCCATTTCTGGCGGCACTGGCGGGCGCA
>WOZO01000167.1 GCA_011620315.1 Sideroxydans sp.
TTCGGAACCTGGCTGCGTGGTCACCAACGGCATGAGCCAGTATTCGCGCAACGAACGCAACGCCAACAGCGGCATCGTGGTCAGCATCACGCCGGAGGACTATCCGGGTGATGTGCTGGCGGGCGTGGCCTTCCAGCGCCAGTGGGAATCGCGCGCCTTCGAACTGGGCGGCAAAAATTATTCGGCCCCCGCGCAGCGCGTCGGCGACTTCCTCGCCGGACGCCCCTCGACACACCTGGGCGAAGTCGTGCCCTCCTACACGCCGGGCGTGACGCCCACCGACCTCTCCACCGCCCTGCCAGACTACGCCATCGCCGCCATCCGCGAAGCGCTACCCGCCTTCGGCAAGCAGATCAAAGGTTTCGACATGGACGACGCGCTGCTGACGGGCGTGGAGACACGCACCTCGTCGCCGGTGCGCATCAAGCGCGGTGAGAACTATCAGAGCATCAACATCAAGGGTCTGTATCCGGCCGGAGAAGGCGCGGGTTATGCGGGCGGGATCTTGTCGGCAGCGGTGGACGGCATCGAAGTGGCCGAGGCCGTGGCGCTGGATATCGTCAATAGTTGGGGAAGGTCTGATTAAGTCCGAGAGCCATGGTTCGATACATTTTCCGTTCGTCCCGAGTGCCGCGCTTGCGCGGTGTATCGAGGGAGCGAACGGAAAATACTCACCACGAACGGACTTAATCAGACTTTCCTAGTGCAAGGTCTTGCTGGCTGTCACCGCCGGCACATCGACGAACACCGCATCGGCATCCACCTTGTCGAACACATAGCGCTCGTTGCAGAACTCGCAGTGCACTTCGATCTCTTCGCGCTCGGCCAGTATCTCGTCCACTTCTTCGCGCCCGATCATGCGCAGCATGTTGGCGACGTTGTCGCGCGAGCAGGTGCAGCGGAACACCACGGGCTGGGCGTCGAACATGCGGATGTCTTCTTCGTGATAGAGGCGGTGCACCAGTTCTGCGGCGGGCAAATTCAATAATTCTTCCGGCTTGAGCGTATTGGCAATCTGCGTCGCGCGATCCCACACATCCTCGTCGTGCAGCTCGCCCTGCTCCGGCAATTTCTGCAGCAGCATGCCGCCCGCGCTGTTGCCGTCCGCCGCCAGCCACAGGCGCGTCTGCAATTGCTCGGAGCGCGTCATGTAGCCTTGCAGGATGTCGGCGATGCTGTCGCCTTCCAACGGCACGATGCCCTGATAGGCTTGCCCGCCGTCCTTGGGGTCGAGGGTGATGACGAAACGTCCGTCGCCCACCAGCTCCGGCAGCGTGCCCTGGCTGATCTCGCCTTCCCACTTGGCCGTGGCGCGCAGTTCCATATCGCCCGTACACTCCACCACCAGCAGCTTCACCGCGCCCTTGCCGTGCACTTGCAAGATCATGGAGCCGTCCAGTTTGAGCGTGGCGGCCAGCAGCACGGCAGCGGCGCACAGCTCGCCCATCATGTCGCGCAGGATGGGCGGATAGTCGTGGCGGTCGAGCACATGCTGCCAGACGGCGTCGAGACGCACGATCTCGCCGCGCAGCGGCAGGTGTTCGAACAGGAAACGGGACAGGGAATCGGCAGGCTTTTTCATGGCGCGCGATGATACCGCAGCGGGCGGATCAAGCTCAAAAAATCAGTTGTCCACGAAATACACGAACGGACACGAAAAAAAACAAATGAACGAGCCCGGATACACCAGATGGCGGACTACTGCAATGTGGGCAACAGCAGGCCTCATTTCGTGAATTTCGTGTCTTTCGTGGACAACTAGGTTTTTGGAATCAATGCGCGGGGCAGAGCAGATCGGAACGTTCCTGTGTGGCCGGGTGGCTGGCCAGATAATCCATCACCGAACCTTCTTTGTTGTTCACTGCTTCGGCCTGCCGTTTGGCATGCGCGGCATCCAGCTTGAGCAGGATGCCGCGCAGCAGGCACGGCGACATGCCATTCATGGTAAGCGTACGCGCCGCGTATTCATCCGCTTCGCGCTCCATGTCGCGCGAGTAACTGGCTTGCACCAGTATGGCGGGGACGGTCGCCAGCAATGAACTCACATCGCCCATGTACCAAGTCATCGCCAGGCCCACCGCCGAGCTTTGCAACACCATGCGCAGCGCGTGGCGCTGCTCGACATGGCCGCGCTCGTGGGCCAGCACCGCAATGATCTCGTCGTCGTTCTGCGTCGACGCCACCAGTTCGTCCAGTATGACAATGTTGCCGTCCGGCAGGGCGAAGGCGTTGGGGCCGATCTGCGGCGCGCTGCGGAATTCGATGCGGTAGTCGAGTTGCGCATCGGGCAAAGCAGCCAGCTTGGCGTAGGCTGCGCGCAAGGCTTGCTGGCGTTGGGGGGCCAGCTTGCTCGGTTCGAGCATCAGTTTGTCCGGCGTCTGCAGGGACGAAGCGCCCATCTTCTGCAGCATGTTGGGCGGGATGCTGTGCGCGACGACCTCGGCCCCCCAGGGCAACAGGTAACGGTAGGCGACCGCGAATACCAGCACGATGAGGATTGCCGAAAGCAAGGCCCAGCGCATGCTGTGTTGTATGCCGTCCAGCCAGTTGCTACGGTAGCCGCCCTGTTTCAGCAGCGCATCCAGCGCGTCATGGTCGGCCACTTCGCAGTGGCCGCCATCCGGCAAGTTTATGCGGCGCGGCGTATCACCCAGCCGCTCGCTGACTTTGATCTCGTGCCACGGCCACTCGTGCGCCAGCACTTCACCGCGCATCTGTAGCCACTCTCCGTCCAGCGTCAGCGTCACCACTTGCGCACCGGAGGTCATGCCGTCGAAATAGAGTGCTGCGACCATATCAGAGCGAGATATCCAGATCGAACATCTCTGCGGTCTCTTCGCCGGTGGCGCTATCCGCCTGCACCTGCCCCGCCACGAACCCGGCCAAATCGCCCTGCGCCAGCAGTCCCATGCAACTGAACTTGTAGTGCGCCATGCGGATCTGCGCGAACGGGATATACAGGCCCAGCGTGAACACGATGCCGAGCAGGTTGGTGAAGGCGATCCACAGGTACTTGCCGACTTCCATGCGGCTGTACAGATCGTGCTCGCCCAGACCGGTCTTGCTCCAGATCAGGTTGGGCAAGCGCACCGCCAGAAAACCGACGATGTACAGATAGACCAGCGGCAGGACCACCATCAGAACGGACATATGCAAGGCGGCAGAGATGCCAAAGAACACACCGGCCAGCAGCAGCAAACCCAAAGCTTTGAGATAGATGCCGTAGAAGTTGCCGGCCGTGGCATCGAAGCGGAAGAAGGTGTCACCGAAGCGGCTGTTGTAGTGCTGGTATTGCTTGATCTTGTAATGCGCGAACGGCGCCAGCAGGTACAGCGTCAGCACGCTCAGGACGGGAAGCAGCAGGAACACGGCATAGGCCGCGCCGTCACTGCCGGCAAAGCCGAAACGCAGACCGCGATAGCTGCTGTTGTAGAGTTTGAAGCGCAGCGAGCGCACGATTAGCCAGGGCATCACGGCTGCGAGCAACACGAATGCAAGAATGGCCAACAGCAGATTCAGATTGCCTGCCACGGTATAGGCCACCAGCAAGACAAAAGCGATGAGCCGCCCCTTGAGGATGGCGATGGGCGTGCCGTGGTATTCAAAGACGGCCCCGGCCAGTCGCGTGTTGCGGTAGAAATACTGCAGACGGCGCACTTTTGCCCAGGCGCTGTAGATGCCCAGCGTGAGAATGGACAGCAGCAGGTTGACGATCCATATCTTGAAATAATCCCGGCCATTGCCGGTAAATTCGAATGCATGTTCCTGTTGTGCCTGCATAAACTCTCCTGATTGAACGACCGCCCCTCCCGCGCGAACGCCCGCTCACTATAACTGCGGCACGGGCAAATAACGATATGCTCGACGGCCTATATACCGGCCTATACCCGCGAGCAACACGCTAAAAATTTCGACTTTAGTCATACCGGCGAAGCCGGTATCCAGATAAAAAAGATGCTCCGCATAGCGGACAAAGCCTTGGTGTTTTCCCACTTGCGTGGGGTATTTTGCTCGACGGGATACCGGCTGCACCGGTATGACGGCACTATGAAAAATGGCAGCCGAAGCTGCCATCCTTGAACTGCGCCGACTGGTGCGCTCAGTCTTCCCAATCGGGATAGTTGGGGATGCGCACCGTCTCTTCGTCGAACACCGCATTCTTGGCCTGTGTGTGGCAGGCATCGCAGTAGCTCAGCGATTTCACATCCTTGTTGCCCTTGACCATCTTCTCGGGGATCTCGTGGTGCTTGCGCTTGATGTAACGCACCTCGGTGATGCGCAGCGGCGCTTCGCCGTTCTCTGTCGCCACCGCGATCTTGCGCGCGCGTTTGTAATAAGACTTGTCGGCCGCATTCTCCCGCGCGAAAGCGCGGACCTCGCGCAGGGTGTCTGCCTCCAGCTCCGCGTTCTCGCCGAAGTGATTCTCCAGCGCCTTGGCATTCAGCAGCTTCTCCCACGACTGGCTGGGCAGCAGTCCCGGGGGATAGGCGAAGTGGCAGGAGCCGCACTCTTCCGAATAGGTCGCATTCTTGACCGGGTTGAATTCCTTATGGCGCGAAATGCTCAGCATCCAGTCGGAATATTGTTCTTCGGCTTGAACCGCCACAGGCAGACACAACAGGCCGGCCAGCAGCAACAGTGTTTTCATGTTGATACGCATCTCATATTCTCCAGATTTATTGAGCCAGCAGGAAAGTCAGGAAGTCTGTCTTCTCCTGCGCGGTGCATTCTCGGCCCCAGGCATCCTTGCAGTTGCGCTTGAACCATTTTTCGATCTTCTTCACATCGGTGAAGCGCTCGGCATTCACTTTGCGCGACATCGGCTCGATCACTTTGCCGGTCTTGTGGTGCTTGCCCGACTTGGCAAAATCGCTGCCGTGGCAGGTGGCACAGGCCATCAGCTCGCCGTCCACGCTCACTTCGCGCATCCAGTCCTGTTCGGCCTTGGCCGGATCGGCCTTGCCTGCGCCTTCCGACTTGTACTTGACCAGCAAGCTGTCCGTCGCGGGCGTGGCGAATGCCACGGGTGCAGCCAGCAGGCCGAACGCCAACAACATCGCTGTCAGTTTCTTCATGTCTGTTCCTTTACCAGGTGATCTTGATCGCGACCGCCATACCCAGCGCACCCATCTCGGCGATGCCGGCATGGCTCACGGGGGTGGCGGAATTGGCGGACTTGTTGACCGCATAGGCCATCAGCGCGGCACCGGTCACGCCCAGCAAGACGTGCAGATTGTCCGGATCGGTGAGACCGTCTTCCAGATGGAAGTCATTCCAGTGATAGATCAGGCCGGTGGCGATGGTCGCCGCAGCCAGTGCCACGGTGGCTTTGGCCAGCTTGGCGTGCGTGCCGTTGGTCTCGCGCGGAGGCAACTGGCTTGGCGGCGGACAATTTTGCTCGCAACCTTCACCCGGCGCGGTCGCCGCAGTCAGCACCGCAGCGGCGATGGTGGAAAGACCCAATGCCAGGTGGGCATTGCTGCCCGAGAACAGCGACGGCTCGAATGCTTCCTGCGTCGGCTTGACGATGTTGGATGATGTTTCGGTGGTCACCATACTGTCGTTGGCGGCCAGCATCATCGGCATCGCACGCTGCGCGTAAGTCTGCGCCGGGGTGGATAGATCAAGTGCGGCTTCCTGCGCGCCCGCCAGCCCTGTCCAGGCCAGCATTACGGCACCTGCCAGCACCATGCTGCTTCTTTGCTTTACATGCATAACTTCCTCCTCTTGATAAATCGAAACCATAGTTTAATCCGTTGCTACTGCGCGTCAGTGGCTTTTGGCTTCAAACCGGTCACCATCGCCCGCACCAGATTCTCCTTGTGCTGCAGGCTGCCGCTCACCACGCCCAGCAGGTGCAGCGGGATCAGCAGCAGCGCGATGTTCACCATCCAGTCATGCGCGTGACGGAAAAAATACGCCTTCTCGTCGCTGACGCTGTTGGCCAGGAACAGCAGCGGCCCTTCAAAATCGATCACCGCCAGCGTCACCAGACCGGAGACGAAGATCGCCAGCAACAGGGCCAGCAATGCGAACACCATCAACGCGCCGGCCGGATTATGGCCGTAATAATGCTTAGTCTGGCCGCCGCGCATGGAGCGCACATAGGCCAGCGTCTCCTGCGGGGAAAAGATGAAAGACTTGAAGCGCGCATAGCGGCTGCCGGCAAAACCCCATACCAGCCGGAACAGCAACAGCGCGATCAGCGTATAGCCCGTCCACACATGCACGGTCATCTTGTGCAGTTCAGCGGAGAGATAAGCCGTTACAAAACCTGCCACCAAAGACCAATGGAACAGGCGCAGCGGTACATCCCAAACCTTGATATGCGTTGTTTCTTTATCCGACATTCTGTCCAGCTCCTCAAAAAACGGACGCGATTCTAACCCGGGAAAAAAAATTGCAAAGTTGACATTGCTGCCGGTTTCGATTAGCCGCCGTCACGGCGACCCTCCGCAACCCGCCCTGCGACCGGCAGGCCGGAAATTAGTTCAACGTCGGCAGCATAAAAGCGGAAATATGGGGCGGCGCGCAAGAGGCCGTCGCCAGAATGCGGCGACCCGCCTGCGCTCACTGCGCGCGGCTGACCGGCTTGCCGTGCGACAGCATCTCCCCGACCAGTTTTTCGAACCCGGCAACCGGCAGCGGCTTGCTGAACAGATAGCCCTGGAAATTGCCGCAGCCGTAGCGGTGCAGCAAAGTGAATTGCTCCTCCGTCTCCACGCCCTCCGCCACCACATCCAGCTCGAAATTCATGCCCAGATCGACGATGGTCATCACCATCACCCGGTCGGCATTGTCGCTGGCTATCGTGCGCACGAAACTCTGGTCGATCTTGAGCTGGTCCAGCGGCAGGTTCTTCAGATACGACAGCGAGGAATAGCCGGTGCCGAAATCATCCATCGAGAAGCTGACGCCGAACGCCTTTAATGCTTTCATCTTGGCGATGGAATCCATCACGTCATCCAGCACCAGGCTCTCGGTCAGTTCCAGCTTGAGCGAGGTCGGCGGGATGCCGTGTTTTCTGACCGTTACCCGGACAAGTTCGACAAAGTCCGGCTGGCGGAACTGCCGCGCGCTGACATTCACCGCCAGCGTCAGATTGCCCATTGCAGGATGCGCATGCCAAACCTTGATCTGCGCGCAAGCCGCGTCGAGCACCCAGTTCCCGATCAGCAGGATCAGCCCTGTCTCTTCCGCAAGCGGGATGAATTCCAGCGGCGGCACCAGTCCGCGCTGCGGATGATTCCAGCGCAGCAACACCTCGGCCCCCTGCGGGCGGCGCGCCGCGTCCACCTGCACCTGATAGAACAGTTCGAATTCTTTTTGCGCCAGCGCTTCATACAGATCGGATTCCAGCGCGGCACGCTTCTCCACCGCGGCCTGCATGGTCGGATCGAAGAAGCGGATGGCATTGCGCCCCGCTTCCTTGGCGCGGTACATCGCCATATCCGTCCACTTGAGCAGCTGCTCGATCTCGCCCGTGTGATCCTTGAACACGGTGATGCCGATGCTCGAAGAACAATGGTGGACAAACTCTTCCGACTCGCCAAGCGCGCCCGTTCTGGTCAGCAAGTAAGGTCGGGCGAGCGATTGCCGGATCTTCTCGGCCACCGCTTCCGCCTGCAACGCCGCCTCGCCTGCATCGACCGCCAGGCCTTCCAGCATGACCACGAATTCGTCGCCGCCGAATCGCGCCGCGCTGTCTTCGTCGCGCAGGCATTCGCGCAGGCGCCGCCCCACCTTGATCAGCATCTGGTCGCCCATGTCGTGCCCGTGCAGATCGTTCAGCACCTTGAAATGATCCAGATCGAGGAACATCAATGCGCCGTGCTGCCGCGTGCGCATGCAGGTCGCCAAAGCCTGGCTCAGCCGGTCCAGCAACAAACGGCGGTTGGGCAAACCGGTCAACACATCGTAGAACGCCAGGTCGTGCATCTGCTGTTCGAGTCGCTTGCGCTCGGTGATGTCATGCACCACGGAGAACAACAGCGTGCGCCCGTCCACCTCGACCGGCGAGGAATGCACTTCCACTGTCCGCTCGCTGCCGTCGGCCAGACGATGCGAGAACACGAAATAGTTGCGCTCTTCGCGCAGGGCCTGTTGGCGCTCCCTGGCGACCTCTTCCTTGCCGCTGACATTGATCTGGCCGATGTTCAGCGACTTCATCCGCGCGATCGAATAGCCGTAGAACCTGGCGGCGGCCAGGTTGGCATTCACGATGCTGCCGCTTTCCGGTTCGATCAGCAGCATCGGCGAGGCGTGGCTCTCGAACATCTGCCGGAAGCGCGTTTCACTTTTTTGCAATTCCAGCGTGCGCGCGGTCACCTTCTGTTCCAGTGTGGCATTGGCCGCCTGCAGGGCTTCATCCAGCAGACCGCGCTCCGCAAAGCTGGCGCGCAAGCGGCGGTTGTTGCGTGCCAGATAGCCGGCCAGCCACAAAGTCAGCACCAGCGCCAGCAAACCCATCGCGCCCAGCGGATACATATACCTGTGCAAAATGTCGCGCAACTCGAATTCCTGCGCCAGATCCGGGTTGGTCTTCAGGCGCATCATCACCGCCTCCACGGGCGCGTAATTGCCGGGCGGCGTGAAGCCGTAGTACTTGCCACGGCGCGCGGCCTCGTCCCCCGGTTCGATGTGCAGCAAGGTCAGCACCACCTGGCGCGTCAACGCTTCCGGCACGCCCGGCAATACCGAGAACGCCCATTCCGGATACAGGCGCGTGGACAGCATCTGCGGGAATTCGGTATCTTTCCGCAGATTGAGCACTTTCACCCGATCCAGTTCGAGCTTGCCCTCGCGCGCCATGTTCTCCAGCACGCCGGTACGCACGAAACCGGCATCGGCTTCGCCGTCCAGCACGGCCTGTACCACCTTGTCCTGCGGCATGCCGGTGAATATCACCTTGCCCATTTCGCCGATCTGGATACCCTGCTCGAACAGCGCCCAGCGTTGCACCACATAGGCACCGAACGACTGCTCTTCCGCCGCCGCCACCTTGCGTCCGCGCAGGTCGGCGAAGTCGCGGATATCGTTGCGGTCGGCGCGCGCCAGCACCACGCCGCCGAAGCTGTCCACGGGCCGCCCGTCAATGACCGGCATCAGGGTGGCGATGACCGACAGGCCATGGCGCGCGCGCAGCACGATGTAGTGGTTGGGATTGGTCAGGATGAAGTCGAAGCGATGTTCGGCGGCGGCCGCATTCATCTCTTTCAGGAACAGCGGCTCCATACGAAAGCGATAGTTGCCGCGCACATGCGCGTTCAGATAGTCCTCGGTCGCCTGCCACTGCTGGCGCGTCTGCTCCAGAGGACGGAACGACAGCACACCGATCTTTACTTCCTGCGGGGCGGCTTGCACCGTGGCAACCAGTCCCAACAGGGACACGCCCAATAACAGCGCGCGCATGCGGCTCACAAACCCTCCGGCATGGACGACAGTTTCACGCAGTTGCGACCGGCCGCCTTGGCGGCATACAGCGCGCGATCCACCTGCTGCAGCATGGCGTCCGGCGTTTGCGGCGTGCGCGGCAGATGCGCGCCTATGCTCGCCGTGAACGAGAATTTGTGCTGCCCGCTGTCTATCAGCAGCGCCTCGATACGCACGCGGATACGTTCGGCGACGGCGAGCAGGTCGGCCTCGTTGCAATCCGGCAGCAGGATGAGGAACTCTTCTCCGCCCCAGCGGGCGGCATGGTCGTAGGCCCGCATCACCCCGCCCAACACCTTGGAGGCAGCGCACAGCGCCAGGTCGCCGGCGGCGTGCCCGTAGCGGTCATTCACATCCTTGAAGTGGTCCAGATCCAGCAACAGCAGACCGAGCGAACCGTCCTGTCGCGCCTGGCGCGAGATCTCCTGCTCGAAGCGCGCCATCATGCCGCGCCGGTTGAGCAGCCCGGTCAGCGGGTCCACCTCGCTCAATCGCTGCAAAGCATCGGTGCGTTCCAATACCTTGCGCTCCAACTCGTGGTTGGTGTCGCGCACTTTCTGCACCATCTTGCGGAAGGCGAGCGCAAGGGCTTCCACCTCCCCTTTGCCGACCACCGGCGGCTCAAGTTTGTCGTCGCCGTTCTGAATGGCCTGCATCGCTTTGTGCAAACGCCGGATCGGCGTCAAGGCCCAACGGTTCAGCAGCCAGCCGAACAGCGTCAGCGCGATCAAAAACAGCATCACGAACAGCAGCGGCACCCAGTTGTATTCATGCAGCATGGTCAGGCTCTGCTCATCCATCAGCGTCAGGTCGTACCAGCCCAGCTCGGGCAACCAGGCCATGCCCAGCAGGTGCCGCCCGCCCTGATAGTTCACCCACAGCGTGGCGATCTCGCCGGCGGGTTTCTCCAGCAATTCTTCCGCCGCGCGCTGTATCGCGGCAATATCGGCAGGCCGCTTGATCAAGCGGTCGATGCGGATACGCTGATCGACCTCTTTGGTGAGGCTGGCGAAATCGATCATCGCGGGATCGGTGGAGAGCTGGATCGCCAGGCTCTTGTCGACGAAGAAGTTTTTTACGCCCGGCTGGTGAATATCCACGCTCTCCTTGATGAAGCCGGACAGATCGATACCGGTACCCGTCACGCCCAGCACCTTGCCGCGATCTTTCAGCAGCACGTTGATCCACACCCTGACCACATTCAGATGCGCATCGGGATCGACGTTGACCTGATAGTCCGCGCCGTCTTTCAGCGTGGCATAGAACCACCGGTCGGAGGCGCTCCCCGGGTTCAGCGTGTATCGCAGCTGCCTGCCCGCGTAACTGTTTGCGGCATCGTTGTAGTAGTAGTGCCCGCTGCCGGAGAATGCCGCGAAATAACTGCGCTCGCGGAAACGGTAACGATATTCTTCCAGCACCTGCAGGCCGCGGCGTTGCACGGCCGGATCATGTTCGTTGGCGGCCATCCCGATCAGCGCCGGTTCGCTCGCCATCTTGCGCGCCAGCTCGATCTCGCGGATCAGCGGCGACAGCGTGCGGTATTTGTCGAACAGCACCTGGCGCTGGGCGAATTCGCGCGCCCATTGCATGTTGATCCTATCCACCACCGCATCGAAGGACAGCCAGACCAGCCCCCCCAGCGCGATGAACACACCGGCGCGCAACAACAGGAATCTTGTGGTCAAGCTCATCCGTTCATCCCAGGAAGCGCGCGACGTCAGCGGCAGGCAGCGGCGGACTGAACAGGTAGCCCTGGTATTCCTCGCAGTGCAGCGACTGGATGAATGCCAGTTGGTCCGGTTGCTCCACGCCTTCCGCGATCACTTTCATGCCCAGCGCATGCGCCAGCGCGGCGGTCGCGCTGACGATGCTGCGGTCGTTGGGGTCGGTGGCGATGTCGCGCACGAACGACTGGTCGATCTTCAGCGAGCTCATGGGCAGCATCTTCAGGCGGCTGAGCGAGGAATAGCCGGTGCCGAAGTCGTCGAGAGACAGATTGAAGCCGGCATTGTTCAGCTGATCCAGCACGCTGTTCTGGTCGATGCCAGATTCCATCAGCATGCTCTCGGTCAATTCCAGCTCGATGTAGCGCGTATCCAGCCCGCCTTCGCGCACGATGCGCGCGATGCGTTCGACCAGATCGATTTGCTGAAACTGGGCGACCGACAGATTGACCGCTATCGGCACGATGCTCCGCCCCTGCGATTGCCACATGCGCTGTTGCAGCACCGTCTGGCGCAGCACCCAGTCGCCGATCTCGTTGATCAGCCCGGTCTGCTCGGCCACCGGGATAAACACCGCCGGCGAGATGAAACCAAATTCGGGATGCTTCCAGCGCAGCAGGGCTTCCATACCCACCACGGCATTGTCGGCACAGGCCACCTTGGGCTGGTAATACAACATCAGTTGCTGCTGCTCGATGGCGCTGCGCAGATCATTCTCCAGCCGCAGCCGCTCCACCGCTTTGACATTCATCTGCTCTTCGTAGAAGGCGAAGCGGTTGCGCCCGCTGTCCTTGGCGCGATACATCGCCAGGTCGGCGTTGCGCATCAGTTGCACCTGGGTATTGCCGTCGTCCGGGCACATGCTGATGCCGATGCTCGGCGTCACATGCAGCAGATGGCCGTTGATCTCGAAGCCGTCGGCGCAGGCGGAGATCATCTTGTCGGCCACGAAGCCGGCCTCGTTCTCGCTGCCGATGTCGGTGACCAGCGCGATGAATTCGTCGCCGCCCTGGCGCGCCAGCGTGTCGGTGCGGCGCAGGCACAGCTTGAGTCGCTCCGAGACTTGCTTGAGCAATTCGTCGCCGATGTCGTGTCCGAGCGAGTCGTTGATATGTTTGAAGTGGTCCAGGTCGATGAACAGCATCGCCAGCTTGCCGCCGTGGCGCTCCGCCTGCGCCACCGCCTGCTCGACGCGGTCCGCCAGCAGATTGCGGTTGGGCAGGCCGGACAGGGAATCATAATTGGCCAGACGCGTGATGCGCTCTTCTTCCAGCTTGCGTTCGGTGATGTCGATGAATACCCCGATGAAGTGGGTGATCCCGCCCTGTTCGTTGCGCACGGTGCTGATGGTCAGGAACTCGGGGAATATCTCGCCGTTCTTGCGCTTGTTCCATATCTCGCCGCGCCAACTGTTGTTTTCCAGCAGTTCGCGCCACATCGCGCGGTAGAACTGAACGACCTGCCGACCGGATGCCATAAAGCGCGGGTTCCTGCCAATGACTTCGTCGCTGCTGTAGCCGGTGATCTCGGAGAAGGCACGGTTGACCATCACGATATTGTTCTCCGCATCGGTGACAATGATGGCCTCGCTGTTCTGTTCGAACACCTTGGCCGACAAACGCAGCCCCGCCTCGGCTTCGCGCCGCTGTTTGATCTCGCGCGTCAGGTTGCCCACCATGTCATGGATGGCCTGGCTCAGATGCCCGACTTCATTGTCACTGCCGTGCGGCGGCGCGTCATAACTCAGATCACCCGCTGCCACCTTCTCGGCCGCCATGCTGATGCGGCGGATCGGCCCCGCGATGCGCCCCGCCATCAGCCATGTGAGCCAGGTGAAGAACAGGCCGACCAGCGCGCCCACCATCAGGATGTGCTGCTGCAGGGCACGCGCCGGCGCAAACGCGGTGGTGATGTCCTCGCGCACCACCGCCGTCCAGCCGAAGCCCTTGTAATCACGATACCCCGACGACACGGCATGGCCGACCAGATAGGTGTGACCGTTGCTGAACTGTTCGATGTGGTAACCCTGTTTCACCCCGGAGCGGATATGCATCATGGTGTCCGGTGCCATGTCGGCGAAATCCGCCCAGGCCGCTTCGGGCCCCGACAGCACCCTGCCGTCGCTGGAGAGCAGGAAGATGTCCTGTCCTGGCGTGCGCTTGCTGTCCAGCGCCTCGGACGCCCAGGTCCAGTAAATATGCCCGCACAGCACGCCGAGCAGATTGTTGTTGTGGTCGAACACGGGCGAGGCGACATCGACCAGATAGAAAGTCTCGCCGCTGGGATTCGGCAACAACTTGGCCAGCAGCATGGCATCGTGCACATCGCCGATGTAATCGCCTTTGCGGCCCTCGATACACCATGGGCGCTTGGCGAGATTCTTTCCTTCCAGATAGCCGCCCGTGCCGACCAAACCGACGGCATCCGGCCCGCAAAAACCGATCCAGGCATAGGCATCGAAGTTCTTCTGCAAACGCTCCATCAGCTCGCGCTTGCGCGGCACGGACACTTTGGGATCGCGCATCTCGTCCAGCAGCGCGGCATTGCGAATCTCGCGGCTGCGTTCGTACATGCCGCGGTCCAGCACATCCAGCGCCGTCTGCGCGCGCCGCACGAAGGCATCCCCTTCGCTCTGCTCGATCTGGCGCTTGCTGGTCTCGGCAGCGTAAAAACTCAGCGCGGTGGAAAGCAGCAGCACGATCACGCCGCTGGCCAGGCTGATCTCCGCGCGCAAACTGCGGCGCGGATCGATCGCCCTTAAAACTGAACCCATACCCCCTCCTTACCCATGCTTTTTTCTATTTGTCGCCATAGTACTGACTTGATGCGGGTTTTGCGAGGGAAAAACCAGCCACACCTGGCGCGTGGCTATTGCGCTGGCGGTGCCTCACTGCCGGTTGCGCGCTGCCAGCATTCCTGCGGGTGTTGCGCCACCTGCCGCACCACTTCCCGGTCGAGCTTGCCGTCGCTCACCATCTCGTCAAGCATCTCCATGATCGCATCCGGCGACAGCGAATCGCGATAAGGACGCTTCTGCGCCAAAGCCTGGAACACATCGGCCACCGCCACGATGCGCGCCTCCAGCGACAGGCGACTGTTGGTCAGGTGATAGGGATAGCCCGAGCCGTCCGAACGTTCATGATGCTGTGCCGCCCACTGCGTGATGGTTTCCATGCCTTTGATGTTGCGCAGGATGGCGTAGGTATCGAAGCTGTGGCGCTGGATATGGGCATATTCTTCCGGCGTGAGGCACTCGGTCTTTTCCAGCAAGGTATCTGGCTGGCGCAACTTGCCGATGTCGTGCAACAGGCCGGCCAGCTCCAGCATCTCGCAACTGTCTTCGGAAAGTTCGAACAGCGTACCGAGGTAGCGCGCCAGTCGCGCCACGCCATCGGAATGCTGGCGGGTGAAGGCGCTCTTGGCATCGACGATAAAAGAGAAGATGCGCACAATACTGCGCAGCGCCGCGAAATCCATCGGCTGCTGCCGGGTCTCGGACATCCACACCGACACGTAGCCGTCTATATGCTCGTTTTCCAGCGACAGCCAAAAGGCTTCAGAACTCGACACCTCCATGAAGACATCCACCAGTTCCGGGCAGAACCAGTCGCCGCGCTTCGCGATGATCTTGTCGCGGATCTGTTGCCGCCCCAGCAGCAAGTTATCTTCGTCCATCAGGAAAGCGAGCGACAGCACATCCACGCGGTCCACCAGATAGATGCAGTTCGCGCTCAGTTTGATCTCCTCCGGCAAGTCCATATCCTTCAGCGCCGACCAGTGCGTGTGGTGATGGCGCACGATGGGTGCCAGCGGCGCCAGCAAAGGGCAACCCTGCAACAACTGCTCTCCCAGCACGCAGTGTTCGTTCTCCTGTTCCCATTCGAACTGCGCCAGACGTTCGTGCACGACCGTCTTCGACACGCCCGAATCGTGCAGGATCGCGGCCTGGAACAGATCGTCCACGCGTTTGCCCTGCCAGCCCATGCGTTTCGCGCATTCGGCCGCCATGAAGGCGACGCGCTTGCCGTGATGGATATGCGTCACCCCCACCAGATCGAGCGCGTCGGAGAGAGAGTAGATCGCCTCGTGCAGATTGATATTGTATTGGCCCATCGTTAACGCCCCTCTGTTTCATCGCTTTGCAGCGTTACTGTACGCCGTTCTTCAGCGCGGCCTCGAATTCATCCCGCGGCTGCGGCTTGCCGAACAGGTATCCCTGGAAATGATGGCAACCGCGCAGGTCGAGGAACCCGCGCTGCTGCTCCGTTTCCACGCCTTCGGCGATCACATCCAGTCCCAGCACTTCGGTCATGGCGATGATGGTCTGCACGATGGCTGCGTCGTTGGGATCGGTCGCGATGTCGCGCACGAAGCTCTGGTCGATCTTGAGCTGGTCCAGCGGCAGCTGCTTGAGATATTGCAGCGAGGAATAGCCGGTGCCGAAATCATCCATCGAGAAACTGACGCCGAGCAGTTTCAATTCGCTCATCTTGGCGATGGTGTCCTGCACGTTCACCAGCACCGTGCTTTCGGTCAGCTCCAGCTTCAGATGAGAGGCCTTGACGCCGTTCGACTGCAACGCCTGCTGCACGGAGGAAACGAAATCCGGCTGGCGGAACTGGCGCGCGCTGACGTTGACCGACAGTATGAGTTCGCGGGTGTCGTGATGCTGCTGCCAGCTCTTGAGATAGGCACACGCGGTATCCAGCACCCACTTGCCGATGGGTACGATCAGGCCGTTCTCTTCCGCCAGCGGGATGAATTGCATGGGCGGCACCAGCCCCCTCTGCGGGTGCTGCCAGCGCACCAATGCCTCGGCACCGATCACCCTGCCGGTGCTGTCCACCTGTCGTTGCAGGTACAACCTCAGTTCATCGTTGTCGACCGCACCCATCAATTCTTCGCCCAGCTTCAGCCGTGATTCCAGTTCGGCCTGCAGCACCGGATCGTAAAAACGGATCGCATCGCGCCCGGCCGCCTTGGCCTGATACATCGCGGTGTCGGCATATTTCAGCAAGTCGTCCGCTTTAATCTCGTGATCAATGAAGGTTACGATGCCGATGCTGCTGGAGACGCGCGCGGAGAAGCCGGGCAGCTCGAACGGCTCGTGCAGCATGGCGCGCAATTTCTCGGCGATGTTCTCGGCCTGGGTGGCGGCTTCGGCGGCTTTGTCGCTCAGACTTTCAAGGATGATCACGAACTCGTCGCCGCCCAGTCTCGCCACCGTATCACCGTCACGCACACCGGCATCCAGACGCCGCGCGACTTCCTGCAGCAATTCGTCGCCCGTGGCATGCCCTCTGGAGTCGTTGATGCCCTTGAAGTCGTCCAGGTCCAGCATGCACAAGGCACCGTAGCGTTTGTTGCGTGTGCTGGATGCCAAGGCCTGCCGCAGGCGGTCGCGCATCAGGCGCCGGTTGGGCAGCCCGGTCAGCGTGTCGTAGAAAGCCAACTGATGGATCTGCGACTCGGCTTCCTTGCGGTCGGTGATGTCCTCGTACATGCCCAGCACGCCGATGACCTCTCGCCGATCATTGCGCAACGGCACTTTGGAGGTGCGCAGCCATATCGTCCTGCCGTCCGGCGCAGTTTGCGGCTCGTCGAAATTAAGCCTGGCCTTGTCCGAATCCATCACCTTGCGGTCATCCGCCCGGTACTGCTCCGCCTGCGCACGCCAGCCCATGGAGAAATCGTCCCGACCTGTCAACTCCTCCGGCGTGCGCTTGCCCGCATCATGCGCAAAAGCGGCATTGCAGCCCAGATACTTGAGTTGCTTGTCTTTCCAGAAGATGCGGATCGGCGCGGTCTCCAGCACCGAGTGCAGCATTTCGTTCGCTTCGCGCAGCATGCGTTCGTTCATTTTTTGGTCGGTCAGATCGATGAAGAATGCCAGCGTGCGCGTGCCCGCTTCGGTTTCGATCCGCCTTGCCGACACCAGCAAGGGGAACTCCGAACCGTCCTTGCGCAAACCCGTTGTCTCGGAGGTATTCGCAACCGGCACGCCCTGCGCCCGCTGCCGCAATTTGTCGTGCACCCCGGCCCGCGCCCGGGGTGCGATGACATCCAGCAGCGCATGCCCCTGCAACTCGCCGCTATCGGCATAGCCGAACATCTCCAGCCATACCGAATTCATATCCAGCATCGCGCTGTCGCTGGCGACCCCCACTCCGATCGGGCTCAACTCGACCAACGAGCGGAACTCGTTTTCCAGTTGCGACAGGGAGTGCTGCATCTGCTTCTGCTTTTCCTCGGCTGCCGCGATCTGCGCATCGTTGTTTTTGCACAGCAGGATCGCCCGCGACAACTGCGCCAGGATCGGTTTCAGGATCAAGGGCAGCGCCAGTTGGGTATCGGGACGTTCGACCCCGAGCAGGATCAGCAGCGAGTTGCCTTCAAGCGGCAGTCGCACAAAGGAGTGATAGCACGCATTCACGCCTTTTATCGGCACCGCAAGCACGCTCTCTTCAACGCCGCCCGAACTGTTTGCACACACCAAGGCACAAGGCATCTCGACCGTCTTGCCTGCCATCGACACCAGGTCGAAATCGCCGACCGCCGCCTCGATCTTCACCCGGTTCACGCCCTGCGGCGTCACACAGTCCGGGACATCCAGACAGACGAATCCGGCGGAGTAGGAGGTGTGATACAGCAGGCGCTGCAGGGTGCGCTGCAACAAGACATGCAGCTTGATCTCGGAACCTATGGTGACCGACAAATCGTAGAGAACCGGCAGGATATCGCGCGGCTGCATAAGCCCGTCTACCAACGCGCGGCGACCAGGGTGGCGTTATGGAACAGGGGATAACCGTGCAAGGTGGAGCTGCCGATCTCGCCCAGCGACAACGCGCCGGCGACAGGCGACGGCTGGGTGCGCGCGCAGAATTCCTGCAGCTCCGCCGTCGCCAACTCCAGCCCCAGGTGCATGCGGCGGCCGGCGCAATAGAACAGCAGCAGGTCCCCGCCCGTATCCCCGTCCATCGCTTGCAGGCCGTTCATCAAGACGCGCAAAGTCTCGTGCGTGTCGACCTCGGGACGCTCCAGCAAGGTCAGCACCGAATTGGTCGGCACTTCGCCGATGCAGAACAGTGAGCCGTCGTCGTTCAGCGCGACCGGGATGCGCACCACCACATGATGGTTGGCGCGCACGATGCCGAACGGGAAATGCACCGCATGCTCGTAGAAATTATCCTTGTCGATCTCCAGGCCGTACTGGTCGCGCACCAGTTCCTGATAGACCTCGAACGCCGGCTGCCAGTCGATCTGCGCGATGCGGTTGCCTTCGGTGGAGGTGGCGTACACGGTGCGGGCGGGCGCGTGGTAACCGTGTTCCAGCACGGCACCCTTGTGATGCGGGAGCAGAACGAACAATGCGCCGTTGCCGATCACGCGCCCGCTATCGAACAAACAGGGCATGGGCTGAAAGGTCTCGCTGCCGGCATTGACGCCGGCGTAGTGCACGCGGTTGGCCAGGCTGAGATAGAGCTCGTCGAGGATGGAACCGATGTTGGGTTGCATGGCATCGAACAGCATGAACAGTGTCGCCTCTTGCGTCCCGTTCAAGCGGGACACCAAGACGGCGCTCACTTCGCGTATGCGTTCAGTCACTTTCGCTGCATCGACAGGCAGATCATCCAGCAACATATAGTGCGGCATCTGCCCGAAGCGCATCAGCCAGACCCCCCGCGTGCGGAATTGTCCGCCTTCGAGCAGCGCGGGAAAGATGCCGCCCACCAGCGGAATGCCTTTGTCCCGGCACACCGTTTGCAGAACGGGCAGCTTGTCCTTTTCCGCCTCGGGCAGCATGGCGCATATTCCCATGCGCGGGTGCGCCGCTTGCCAGCCGGTCAAAGCTGCCTCCAGTTCACCGGCGTCGATTGATTGCAAATACTGGAATGCGTCCGACTGCTCCATGCTGCCTCCCTTTTTTTCGCGATGATACCTATTCAAGCTGCAATGCGGCTTCAAATGCCGCCAGCGGCACCGGCCTGCCGAACAGATAGCCCTGGAAACTGTGGCAACCGCGCAGCTCCAGGAATTCCTGCTGTTCCTGCGTCTCCACACCCTCGGCGATCACGTTCAGCCCGAGCGCCCCGGTCATGGCGATGATAGTCTGCACGATGGCCGCGTCGTTGGGGTCGCTGGCAATGTCGCGCACGAAGCTCTGGTCGATCTTGATCTGGTCCAGCGGCAGACGCTTGAGATACTGCAGCGAGGAATAACCGGTGCCGAAATCGTCCATGGAGAAGCTGATGCCGAGCAGCTTCAGCGCTCGCATCTTGGTGATGGTGTCTTCCACGTCCAGCAGCACGGTACTCTCGGTGAGTTCGAGTTTGAGCAGCGACGGACGCACGCCGGTCTCCAGCAGCACGCGGCGCACCTGATCGACGAACTCGGGCTTGCGGAACTGTCTGGCGCTGACGTTGACCGCCAGCGTGAGATGGCGGGTATGCGCATGCTGCTGCCAGCTTTTGAGTTGCAGACAGGCGATGCGCAAGGCCCACATGCCCATCGCCACGATCTGCCCGGTCTCTTCCGCCAGCGGGATGAACTGCGCGGGCGACACCAGCCCGCGCTGCGGATGCATCCAGCGCATCAACACTTCCGCGCCCAGCGGGCGGTGCATGCCGTCCACCTGCACCTGATAGAAAAGGTGCAACTGGTTTTCCTTCAATGCGATGTCCAGTTCGCTTTCCAGGTCGAGACGGTTGTCGATGGCCGCCTGCATCGCCGGATCGTAGAAACGGATGGTGTTGCGCCCCGCCTGCTTGGACTGGTACATGGCGATGTCGGCGAACTTGAGCAGATTCTCGATGGCTTCCAGATGCCCGCGGTAGAGCACCACGCCAATACTGGGCGAACTGAAATGCCGGTTGCCTTCGAGCAGGTAAGGCTTGTTCAAAGCGTCGCGTATCTTCTCGGCCACCGCCTCGGCCTGCGGTGCCGCCTCGGCGGAACTGATGCTCAATTCTTCCAGCACCACCACGAACTCGTCGCCGCCCAGGCGCGCCACCGTGTCGCCTTCGCGCACGGCCAGGCGCAAGCGGCGGGCCACTTCGCACAGCAGCTGGTCGCCGACATCGTGCCCCTTGCTGTCGTTGACCTTTTTGAAGTCGTCCAGATCGAGCAGCATCAGCGCGCCGTAGCGGCCGCTGCGCGCGCTGACCGCCAGCGCCTGCAGGGCACGGTCCAGCAGCAGACGCCGGTTGGGCAACTGCGTCAGCGAATCGTAGAAGGCCAACTGGTGGATGTCGCGCTCGGATTGCTTGCGCTCGGTGATATCGAGGATGACGCCGATGATGCCCACCGGCGCGCCGCCGCTGTCGTTCAGGCGCGCCTTGTGGAAGATCACGTCGTGCAAGCTGCCGTCGGCATGCTGTACATTGCTTTCGTACACCTGCACCTTCTCTTCCGAGGTGAGCAGATCCAGATCATGGTCGCGGTAGTCCTCCGATTGCGGCCGCCGCGCGATCTCGAACTCCGTCTTGCCGATGATGTCGGCTTTCTGCTTGCCGAGGAACTCGGCAAAAGCGGTGTTGCAACCGGTGTAGCGTCCCGCCGTGTCTTTATGGAACACCGGCACCGGCATGGTCTGCAGCAGCGAATCGCTGAACGAGACGCTCTCCTGCAACGCCGCCTCGTTCTTCTTGCGCTCGCTGATATCGAGGAACGTCACCACCGCGCCGATCGCCTTGCCGTGCTTGTGCATGGGCTGCGACCAGTATTCCACCGCGACAGGCGTGCCGTCCTTGCGCCAGAATACCTCGTCGGCGGAATGCGTCGCTTCATTGCGCACATAGGCCTGGTAGGCCAGGCATGTGCTCGCCGGATAGGGGCTGCCGTCCGCATGCGCGTAATGGATGATCTCGTGCAGACACTTGCCCAGCAATTCCTCTTCGCGCTCATAGCCCAGGATGCGAAGCAGCGCCGCATTGACGAAAGTGCAGAGCCCTTCCGTGTCCACGCCGTACATGCCCTCGGCGATGGAGTCCATGAACATCTGCATTTGCTTCTGTGAGTCATGCAGCGCGCGCTCGGCGGATTTGCGGTCGCGGATATCGCGGCAGGAACCGTACACGCGTCCGTTCGGCAACAGCACGGCGTTCAGCTCCATCGGGATCGCGCTGCCGTCGCGGGCGACCACCCTGATCTCCATCACCTGGCGCGTCTTCCCGGCCACGAAGCGGCGAGCGCCTTCACGATAGCGTTCGCGCCAATCCTCGGGCACCAGATCGAATACCTTCATTTCATACAGATCGCTCCGCTCGTAACCCAGCAGGTCCACCACGTTGTCGTTGGCGTAGACGATGCGCCCGTCCTGCTCGGTAATGAACACCGCGTCCGGCGCGTTCTGCAAGGTCATGCGCAGCCGTTCTTCGCTCTCGCGCAGGGCGGAGATCATCACTTGCGTGTCGCGCTCGCTGTTGGCCAGCAATTCGCGGTTCTCGTTCTCAAGCTCGGTCAGTTTCATCGCGTTCCTGCGCCCCCTGCGGCGCGCATTTGCGAAAGCGGCGAGTAAAACGATGACGGCGATGAAGATCGACAGAGCGATCAGCGGGGAATCCCAGATGAATGACACGCTATCCCTTTTGCAAAATGTCTGTGACGTTTATAAGGCCTTGCGGGTGCTGCGTTTTGCTCGTGATGATACGCGAAGCGCATCACTCTGACTTGCTTCGGCATCAGCAGGCCAAGCTTTAATGGATTCTTCCGGGCGCGCATCGCAGAGTGGCTTGGGTCTATAATCGCGCCCTCGCACATTCATCGCATTCCGGAGCCAGCTATGTCCCACAACCTGTTCGATACACGCCAATCCTTCAAACTCGCTTCCGGCAAAGAAGCCACGCTGTATTCCCTGCCCGCGCTGGAAAAAGCCGGTGTCGGCAACATCTCGCGCCTGCCGGTCTCCATCCGCATCGTGCTCGAATCCGTGCTGCGCAACTGCGACGGCAAGAAGGTGACCGAACAGCATGTGAAAGAACTGGCGAACTGGAAGCCGACCGGCGACCGCACCGCAGAGATCCCCTTCGTGGTCGCCCGCATCGTGCTGCAGGACTTCACCGGCGTGCCGCTGCTGGCCGACCTCGCCGCCATGCGCGACGCCGCCGCCAAGCAAGGCCAAGACCCGAAAGTCATCGAGCCGCTCGTCCCCGTGAATCTGGTGGTCGACCACTCGGTGCAGATCGACAGCTACAACAACCCGGACGCGCTGAAGATCAACATGGAGATGGAGTTCGAGCGCAACACCGAGCGCTATCGCTTCATGAAGTGGGGCATGCAGGCCTTCGACACTTTCAAGGTCGTGCCGCCCGGCATCGGCATCGTGCACCAGGTGAATCTGGAGTATCTTGCACGCGGTGTGTTGCAAAAAGATGGCGTGACCTATCCCGACACACTGGTCGGCACCGACAGCCACACCACCATGATCAACGGCATCGGCGTGGTCGGCTGGGGCGTGGGCGGCATCGAGGCGGAAGCCGGCATGCTGGGCCAGCCCGTGTACTTCCTGACGCCCGATGTGGTCGGCGTGCACCTGAAAGGCAAACTGCGCGAAGGCGTGACCGCCACCGATCTGGTGCTGACCGTCACCGAACTGATGCGCAAGCACAAAGTGGTGGGCAAGTTCGTCGAGTTCTTCGGCGAGGGCACTGCCGCGCTGACGCTGCCCGACCGCGCCACCATCGCCAACATGGCGCCGGAATACGGTGCCACCATGGGCTTCTTCCCGGTGGACGACGTGACCGTGCAGTTCATGAAGAACACCGGCCGCACCGCCGAGGAAGTGGACGCCTTCGAGTCTTACTTCAAAGCGCAGGGCCTGTTCGGCATCCCGCAGGCGGGCAGCATCGACTACAGCAGCGTGGTGGAACTCGATCTGGCCAGCATTGAGCCTTCTTTGGCCGGACCTAAGCGCCCGCAGGACCGCATCGCGCTGTCGAAGATGAAAGAAACGTTCAACGAATTGTTCAGCAAGCCAATCGCCGAGAACGGCTTCAACAAGCCCGCCGCAGAACTGGGCAAGCGCTACACCACCTGCCTGCCCGACCGCAGCGGCAAGGTATGCGTGCCGATTTCCGGCGGCGGCAAGCAGGACGGCGCGCAGAGCAGCAGCGAGATGGAGATGGCGGGCGATCACCCGACCGCAACCCTGCGCTGCGAAACCTCCGGCGAGATGTTGCCGCCGGTGGAGATCGGCCACGGCGATGTGCTGATCGCGGCCATCACCAGCTGCACCAACACCTCCAACCCCGGCGTGCTGCTGGCCGCCGGTCTGCTGGCCAAGAAGGCGGTGGCCAAGGGCCTGCGCGTCAAGCCGCACATCAAGACCACGCTGGCCCCCGGTTCGCGCGTGGTGACCGAATACCTCTCCAACGCCGGCCTGATCGAACCGCTGGCGCAGCTGGGGTTCAGCGTCGCCGCCTACGGCTGCACCACCTGCATCGGCAACTCCGGCCCGCTGGATGCCAAGCTGGAAGAGACCATCGTCAAGAACGACCTGATCGCCGCCGCCGTGCTGTCCGGCAACCGCAACTTCGAGGCGCGCATCCACGCCAACATCAAGGCCAACTTCCTCGCCAGCCCGCCGCTGGTGGTCGCCTATGCCATCGCCGGCAAGATGAACATCAATCTGGACAAGGAGCCGCTGGGCACCGGCAGCGATGGACAGCCGGTGTACCTGAAAGATATCTGGCCGAACAGCGCCGAGATCCAGACCGTGATGAAGTACGCTTCCGACCCGGCGGTGTACCAGAAGCTGTACTCCGACCTGACCAAGGATCTGCCGCTGTGGAACGCCATCCAGGCCCCCACCGGCGAGCTGTACCAGTGGGACGATTCCACCTACATCGCGCGTCCGCCGTTCTTCGAAGGCGAGACACCTGAAGTCGGCGACATCAAGGGCGCGAAGGCGCTGGCCCTGTTCGGCGATTCCGTCACCACCGACCACATCAGCCCGGCCGGCAGCTTCAAGCCGACCACGCCCGCAGGTAAATATCTGCAAGGCAAGCATGTCGCGGTGAAAGACTTCAACAGCTACGGCTCGCGCCGCGGCAACCACGAAGTGATGATGCGCGGCACCTTCGCCAACGTGCGCGTGAAGAACCTGATGCTGCCGTTGAAGGAAGACGGCTCGCGAGTCGAAGGCGGCTATACCCTGTATCAGGGCGAACAGATGGCCATCTACGACGCCGCGATGAAACACATCGCCGACGGCACACCGA
This sequence comes from Sideroxydans sp., assembly GCA_011620315.1. GTDB lineage: Bacteria > Pseudomonadota > Gammaproteobacteria > Burkholderiales > Gallionellaceae > Sideroxyarcus. The sequence goes on from WOZO01000167.1 coordinate 24,374, forward strand.
CCGTGATCTTCGCCGGCGAAGAATACGGCACGGGTTCAAGCCGCGACTGGGCCGCCAAAGGCACGCAGTTGCTGGGCGTGAAGGCAGTGATCGCAAAATCCTACGAACGTATCCACCGCAGCAACCTGGTGGGTATGGGCGTGCTGCCGCTGCAGTTCAAGGGCAGTGATTCGCTGGGTTCGCTGAACCTCACCGGCGACGAAACCTTCGACCTGCTCGGCATCAACGACAACCTGAAACCGCAACAGGACGTGACATTGACTATCACGCGCAAGGACGGCAGCAAGCAAAATGTTCAACTGCTGCTGCGTATCGACACACCGATAGAGGTGGACTACTACAAGAACGGCGGCATCCTTCCGTTTGTGTTGAAGGAGTTGGTGGGCTAGGCAGTTCTTCTTTGGAATACTTCACAAGCACAGGAAAAATAACAAATGTCATCCCTTTATCTTGGTCGTCTAAAACCAGACGAACGTCAGGCACTGATCTCCACACTGCATACCACGCAGCATGGCAATTGCTTTATCTGCGAGCAAGCGATTGACTTGGTAGTTCATAAAGACTCCATAGATATTGACCACGTAGTACCGCTGAAAGTGGGAGGAAAAGATGACCCAGTAAATTTTGCTCTGGCACATGCAAGTTGCAATCGCTCTAAACAAGCATCGCATCTAGAAGTGGCGCGCATATTGCACAGATTCAACAACCTTAAAGAAAAGTTGGCTGCTGAAAACCGCAGTCCAAATCTAGGTGACTTGTTGCAACAGGCCGGTGGTGGAAACCACACTCTTGGATTCAAGTTGTCACCGCATGAAGTGACTTTCAGCCTGAGTGAGCTTGGTGACAATGCACTGCGAAGCGTCCCTGTGTATGCAGATAAATTGAGTGGGTTTAGATTTTTCTTTGCCGAGCTTCCAATTCAATACTTGGCGCACGACGATCATATCAATCCACGCTCGATCGGCCCCAACATTTCCAAATTGGTGGAAGAGTTCCACCAGAAGCGTCCGCAATTGCATGTACCTCTTGCGTGGATAAAGAGCGAAGGAGGCAAGAGTGCAATCCATGTTTTTGATGGCCAGCACAAAGCCGCTGCACAAATCATGCTTGGAGCTCGTGCATTACCGGTTCGAGTATTTATTGATCCCGATCCTGATACGTTGATCACCACCAATACGAATGCAGGCACTACACTCAAACAGGTGGCTTTCGATAAATCCGTGCAACGGCATCTTGGCAGCTCCCTCTATCATGATCGCATTCAAAGATTCCGTAGTGAAACTGGGCGAGCTGAAGATGATTTGAGTTTTTCAGAACGTGACTTGGTCAATCACTTTAAAGGGCAATCTAAGGAAATCAAACGCTACATTCTTGATGCGGTACGGAATGGCGTAACCTCAGATCCAAGCAATAAGTTGAGGGACTATATCGACTTTGGAGGGCGGGGAAAAGAATCGCCATTGTCTTACAGCACCATTGAGAAATCTTTTTATTCATTCTTCGTTTACCAAGAAGTACTGGAAACGCCAATCAATTACCGTGCTGAAGAGGGGGAAAACCCGCGCATCGTTGAATGTAACCAAATTCTTCGACTCATGAACCTGATTGCAGAGCTGATCTATGTTGATAAATTTGATCCAGATGTTGGCACTGACAAGATCGAAAGCAAGATACAGAAAGGTGAAAAATTTAAGCTCGATCATCTTCGAGCCTTCCGAATGAGCAAGGAAGAAATTGTCTACAACTGGTTACAATTAGTGGGACAGGTTGCTCGTACGTATTTCATTACATTAGGGAAGCCTGATCCAATGGATCGCTTATTCCAAGTTCCGTTTCCCGATCAGGTGTGGGAGAACATTCGCAAGTTTATTGAAAACCTAATGGACTTGCCTCTTTGGGTGAATACCGACCTCTCTGACACGGTATTTGGCGGCAAGCAAAACAACGGGTTCTGGAAAACAGTTTTTGAAACGGGGCGTACTCCACAGGGAATGCAAGTATTGACACAGCCGTTAAACCTGATTGAGATGATTAAATGACTGCCGGTGGCCGGCGTAGAGTGCAATAAGCCCAGCCCGCGTAGTATGGGTTGCCCCCTACGGGGACAAGAGCAACGCGATGCCCATCGTTCTTTACGTAACCTGTTGGGTATCGCTACCGCTCCACCCAACCTACCAAGCCATCACCCCGCAATCTCCTCAATCAACTCCGGGTGCTTATCGAGCAACCGGAACAGGTTGATGACCGCCGGAACAGGTTTGGCCTTGCCGTTCTCGTAGCGCGAGAAGGCATTCACACCGCCGCCGGTAAGTTCAGCGGCCTTGCGCTGGGAGAGGCCGAGTTTCTTGCGGATGCGCGCGAGTTCGGCGGCTTCTTCCGCATCCACTTTGGTGCGCAGTTTTTCCAGCGCTGCGGCATAACGTTCGCCTTCCTTGCCTGCGAATTCGATCTCGCCGCACGCGTGACAGTGCCAGTCATCCACAGCTTTTACTTTGGCTTGCTGGCCGCGATATTCGATCACGGCGTCTTTCTTCGTGCGCAGCATTTCGGCGGTTTCGCAATTGAGGCAGAGGTGTTTCATTTCATTTCTCCTTGAACTGGATCACTACGATCCTGTTCTCGCGCAGTGTCACTTTGATATACGCCACCCGTCTGGATTTGAGGGCAACGTGGTGCGTATTCCAGACCAAACTGGACACGCGTTCCACGGCAAACTGGACAGCATTTCCAGCGTAAACCGGACAGGCGTAGCAAGACGCGGGATAACCGTGGCACCCTCGATGATTTTTATCGAGGAGCCACATGGCAAACAACAGGTTATCCATGCGCAAGATCACAGAAGCCCTGCGACTGCATTACGAATGCGGTCGCACCCAACGAGAAATCTCCCGCGCCATTGGCGTATCGCCCACGACGGTAGGCGAATACCTGCGTCGTGCCAAAGCGGCGGGTCTTGGCTATCCACTGCCTGCCGAGTTGGATGAGTCTGCCGTTGAGCAGCGCCTGTTCCCGCCCCCGGTTCCCGTTGATGTCGTGCGTGCCGAACCGGATTGGGTGATGGTGCACAACGAGCTGCGCAAGAAGAGCGTCACCCTCGAACTGCTCTGGCAGGAATACAAATCTGACTCCCCGGACGGCTACCGCAACAGTTGGTTCTGCGAGCACTACCGCCTTTGGGCGGGCAAGCTCTCGGTCAGCATGCGCCAAACCCACACGCCGGGCGAGAAGTTGTTTGTTGATTATGCCGGTCAGACCATGCCGGTGATCGACGGCGGTAGTGGCGAGATACGTCAGGCACAACTGTTCGTTGCCGTGCTTGGCGCCTCCAACTACACCTTCGCCGAAGCGACCTGGTCGCAGCAACTGCCGGACTGGATCGTTTCCCACGTCCGCTGCTTCGAGTTCATGGGCAGCGTGACTGAGATACTCGTCCCGGACAACCTCAAGTCTGGCGTCAAACATCCGTCCTATTACGATCCCGAACTCAACCCAACCTACCGCGATCTGGCCGAGCACTACGGCATCACCGTCTTGCCGGCGCGCAGTCGCAAACCCAAAGACAAAGCCAAGGTCGAGGGTGGCGTGCTGATCGTCGAGCGCTGGATACTGGCGCGGCTGCGCAACCAGCGCTTCTTCAGCCTAGTCGAGCTCAACCGTGCGATAGCAGACTTGCTAGTCGACCTCAACGCACGCGCCTTCAAGAAGCTGCCCGGTTGCCGTCTGAGCGCCTTCCTTGAGATGGATCACCCGGCACTGCGCCCGTTGCCGCAGAACCGTTACCAATACGCCGAGTGGAAGATGGCGCGGGTCGGCATCGACTACCACGTCGAAGTGACTGGACATTACTACTCGGTTCCCTATCCGTTCTCCCGTCAGGAAGTGGATGTGCGCTATACCGAGACGACGGTAGAGGCATTCCATCGCGGCAAACGCATTGCGGCACATGCACGCAGTACCCACAAAGGTCGGCACACCACGGTGGACGAACACATGACACCTGCGCATCAGCATGTAGCGGGCTGGAGTGCGAAGCGTCTGCTCGACTGGGCACAGGGCATCGGCATCCAAACGCACGCCGTCGTGGAAGCCATGTTGGGCAGTCGCAAACATGCCCAGCAAAGCTATCGCGCTTGTCTGGGCGTGTTGCGTATGGCCAAAACATACGGCAACGCCAGACTGGAAGCCGCTTGTGACCGAGCCCTGCGACTGAACGCGACCAATTAACGCAGCATCAGCTCCATCCTCAAGAACGGGCTGGATCGGGTGGCTGAGACGAGCACACAAACCAGCTTGCCGCTCACGCACAGCAATGTGCGCGGGCCGGAGTATTACCACTGAGCATTAATCAAGAAATGACCATCCAACAACACATTCTTAACCATCACAAAGGAAATCGCAGATGCTGAACCATCCCACCCATCAACAATTGAATCAACTCCGTCTGTTCGGCATGGCGAATGCACTGGAAGAGCAAAGCCGCCTGCCGGATCTGGAACGAATGAGCTTCGAGGAACGGCTTGGCTTGCTGGTCGAGCGCGAGATCAGCGCACGTGCTTCCACCCAGATGGCAGGACGTTTGCGCCGCGCCAAGCTGAAGCATGCGGCCACGCCGGAAGATGTGGACTACCGGACGGCGCGCGGCCTGGATCGAACCTTGTTCAATCGTTTGCTGACTGGCGGTTGGATAACACAACACCAGAATGTACTGATCACGGGGCCGACCGGAGTCGGCAAGACTTGGCTGGCCTGCGCATTGGCCAATCATGCCTGCCGTCAGGGACACTCATCGTTGTACTTGCGCGCACCGCGCATGATCGAAGAGTTGACCATTGCTCATGGTGATGGGCGATATGTGAAGTTCATGGCGCAACTCGCCAAAGTGGATGTACTGCTGTTGGACGATTGGGGTTTGGCAGCACTGACGGATTCAGCCAGACGCG
>WOZO01000195.1 GCA_011620315.1 Sideroxydans sp.
TCTATGCGGGTTTCAAGCCTGTGCCGACCCTGTTTGTGTGAAATATCCGGGTTAGTGCCTGGACTTGGGGATCATGGGCACGTATTTGGCATCCTCGTGCAGGATGTGGTTGAACAGCCAGGTCACCATCAGATTGTTCAGCTCTACCGACGCCTCGTCGCTGGCATCGAAGCGGTCGCGCAATTCGCGCACCTGCGCGGCAAACTGTTCGTGCAGCACTTTGTGCTCGTCGAGCTGGGCGTAGTGGTAGTCGTCCAGCATACCTTCCTCGAAAGCGAAATGGGTCAGGGTGTAATCGACCAGCTCGTCGATCACGTCTTTCATCGCAACTTTGCCGTCGTTGTTGTGGTGCACGTTGTACAGCTTGTTGATGTAATCGACGATGCGCTTGTGCTGGTTGTCGATGACATCGATGCCGGTATTCAGGTTGTCTGTCCAGATCAGGTTCTTCATATGTCGCCTCCAAATATCGGCCGATTAAGGCAAGTTGTTTTTTATCCGAACAGTCGGGCAAACAGGCCGCGTTTGCGCTCGACAAAATCCTGTTTCTGCTGCAGGTAGGCCTTAACGGATCCCACGTAATCGTGGTCGTCGCGCTTGATATGGTTGAACAACCAGGTCACCAGCAGACTGTTCAGCGCTTTGATGACGTCCTCGCCCCGTTCAGCACGTTGCTGGAATTCAGCGATGCGCTTGGTGAACAGTTCGTGGACTTTCTTGTGCGAGGTCAGGAAAGGATATTTGGCCTCTTCCTGCAGACTTTCTTCGAATCCGAAATGGGAGATGGTGTAATCGACCAGATCGTTGAGTAGCCAGGAGATTTCATCGTTGGTCATGCCATTCGAGCGGGCGTCGTCCAGTTGGTTGATGTACTCGACGATACGGCGATGCTGCTGGTCTATGACTTCGATGCCGACGTTGAGCTGTTCGGTCCAAACGAATTTGGCCATTGAATCTCCATGGGTTTCCGCGATTCGCGTAACTTCGTCCGTGCTCGCCAGACAAAAGGCACAAGAATGGTAGTGGCATTTCCCCGCATCGGCAAGCCGGAAAACGCCACATGCTAGAATCCGCGCCTCTCGCAAGGCCTGCAAACATGAAGAAAATGTCACATCCCATCGAAAAACTCCTCCAGCAACGCATCCTTATCCTCGACGGTGCCACGGGTACCATGATCCAGCGCCACAAGCTGACCGAAGCGGACTATCGCGGCGAGCGGTTTGCGGACTGGCCGAGCGACCTCAAGGGCAACAACGACCTGCTGGTGCTGACCAAGCCCGAGGTCATCAAGGGCATCCATCGCGAATACCTGGCGGCGGGCGCGGACATCATCGAGACCGATACCTTCGGCGCGAACGCGACCACGCTCAAGGCCTACGGCATGGAAGCGCTGAACTACGAGTTGAACAAGGCCGGTGCCGCGCTGGCGCGCGCGGCCTGCGACGAATACGCCACGCCCGACAAGCCGCGCTTCGTCGCGGGCGTGCTCGGCCCCACCGACAAGACCGCGACCATCTCGCCCGATGTGAACGACCCGTCCGCGCGCAACATCACTTTCGACCAGCTGGTGGCGGACTACTCCGATGCCACGCGCGGCCTGATGGACGGCGGCGCGGACCTGATTTTGATCGAGACCATCTTCGACACGCTGAACGCCAAGGCCGCGATCTTCGCGGTGCAATCGGTGTTCGAGGAGCGCGGCAGTTCGCTGCCGATCATGATCTCAGGCACCATCACCGATGCTTCCGGCCGCACGCTGACCGGCCAGGTGACCGAAGCGTTCTACAACTCGCTGGCGCATGCCAAGCCCATCTCCATCGGCCTCAACTGCGCGCTGGGGGCGGAGGAATTGCGCCAATATGTGGAAGAGCTGTCGCGCGTCGCCAACTGTTATGTGAGCGCGCACCCCAACGCCGGCCTGCCGAATCCATTGGCCGAGACCGGCTACGACGACACGCCGGAGAACATGGCCGGTCACATCAGGGAATGGGCCGCGAGCGGTTTCCTCAATATCATCGGCGGTTGCTGCGGTACCTCGCCCGACTTCATCAAGGCCATCGCCGAGACGGTGAAGGACATTCCGCCGCGCAAAATTCCGGCCAATCCGGTCGAGTGCCGCTTGTCCGGTCTGGAGCCGTTCAACATCGGCGACCAGTCGCTGTTCGTCAACGTCGGCGAACGCTGCAACGTGGCCGGCTCCGCCAAGTTCAAGCGCCTCATCATGGAAGGCCAGTACGAAGAGGCGCTGGAGATCTGCAAGCAGCAGGTCGAGACCGGCGCGCAGGTGATCGACATCAACATGGACGACGCCATGCTGGACGGCCAGGCCGCGATGGTGAAGTTCCTCAAGCTGATCGCGTCCGAGCCGGACATCTCCAAGGTGCCGGTGATGATCGACTCCTCAAAGTGGGAGATCATCGAGGCGGGTCTGAAGTGTGTGCAGGGCAAGTCCATCGTCAACTCCATCTCGCTCAAGGAAGGCGAAGAGAACTTCGTCAAGTATGCGAATCTGGTGAAGCAGTATGGCGCGGCGGCCGTGGTGATGGCGTTCGATGAAGCAGGCCAGGCCGACACCTACGCGCGCAAGACCGAGATCTGCAAACGCAGCTACGACATCCTGGTGAACAAGGTCGGCTTCCCGCCCGAAGACATCATCTTCGACCCGAACATCTTCGCCATCGCGACGGGTATCGAGGAACATGACAACTACGCCGTGGACTTCATCGAGGCCTGCGCGTGGATACGCAAGAACCTGCCCTACGCCAAGATCAGCGGTGGCGTGTCCAACGTGTCTTTCAGCTTCCGTGGAAACGAGCCGGTGCGCGAAGCCATCCACACCGTGTTCCTGTATCACGCCGTCAAGGCCGGCATGAACATGGGCATCGTCAACGCCGGCCAGCTCGGGGTGTACGAGGAACTGCCGAAAGACCTGCGCGACGCGGTCGAGGACGTGGTGCTGAACCGCAGCAAGGATGCGGGCGAGAAGCTGGTCGCGCTGGCCGAGAACTTCAAGGGCGGCGGCAAGGCGCAGGTGGAAGACCTGGAATGGCGCAAGGGCACGGTGCAGGAGCGCCTCACCCACGCGCTGGTGCGCGGCATCACCACCTTCATCATTGAAGACACCGAAGAGGCAAGGCTGCAGGCCAAGTTCCCGGTGGAAGTGATCGAAGGCCCGCTGATGACCGGCATGAACGTGGTCGGCGACCTGTTCGGCGCGGGCAAGATGTTCCTGCCGCAGGTGGTGAAATCGGCGCGCGTGATGAAGCAGGCGGTGGCGCATTTGATTCCCTACATCGAAGCGGAGAAATTGCGCTCGGGCGACACCAGCACCAAGGGCAAGATACTGATGGCGACGGTGAAAGGCGACGTGCACGACATCGGCAAGAACATCGTCACCGTGGTGTTGCAGTGCAACAACTTCGAGGTCATCAACATGGGCGTGATGGTTCCCGCCCAGCAGATCCTCGATGCCGCACGCGAACACAATGTGGACATCATCGGCCTGTCCGGCCTCATCACCCCGTCGCTGGAAGAGATGGCGCACGTGGCGAAAGAGATGGAGCGCCAGGGCTTCACCATCCCGCTGCTCATCGGTGGCGCGACCACCTCGCGCGTGCACACCGCCGTGAAGATCGAACCCAACTATCCGAGCGGAACCGTGGTGTACGTGACCGACGCCTCGCGCGCCGTGGGTGTGTGCAGCAACCTGCTCTCCTCGACCTTGTGTGACGATTACGTGGCCGAGATCAAGGCCGACTATCAGGCGGCACGCGAGCAGCACGCGGGCAAGCAGGGCAAGGCGACCTATGTCCCGCTACAGGAAGCACGCGAGCATGGCCTGAAGACCGACTGGAAGAAGTATTCACCGCCCAAGCCCAAACTGCTCGGCGTGCAGAAGCTGGAGAACTATCCGCTGGATGCACTGGTGGAATTCATCGATTGGACGCCGTTCTTCCAGGCTTGGGAATTGGCAGGCCGCTATCCGAAGATATTGAGCGACGAAGTGGTCGGCGTGGAAGCGACCAAACTGTTCGCCGATGCGCAAGCCATGCTGAAAAAACTCGTCAAGGAAAAATGGCTCACCGCCAACGCCGTGTTCGGGCTGTTCCCGGCTAATACGGTGAACAGCGACGACATCGAGATCTACAGCGATGACAAGCGCAAGCAAGTGCAGATGACCTGGCACAACCTGCGCCAGCAAACCAAGAAGCCCGCCGACATCCCCAACTACTGCCTGGCCGATTACATCGCGCCCAAGGCAAGCGGCGTGAAGGACTACATCGGCGGCTTCGCCGTCACCACCGGCCTCGGCATCGAGAAGAAGATGAAGGAGTTCGAGAAAGCCAACGACGACTACGGCGCCATCATGCTGCAGGCACTGGCCGACCGTCTGGCCGAAGCCTTCTCCGAACACCTGCACCTGCGCGTGCGCCGCGAGTTCTGGGGCTATGCCGTAGATGAAGGTTTGAGCAATGACGACATCATCGCCGAGAAATATCAGGGCATCCGTCCCGCCCCCGGCTACTCCGCCTGCCCCGAGCATAGCGAGAAAGGCCCGTTGTTCGAACTGCTGCAAGCGCCGCAGAACGCAGGCATCACGCTCACCGAGAGCTTCGCCATGCTGCCCACCGCAGCGGTAAGCGGCTTCTACTTCTCGCACCCCGAAGCGAAATACTTCGCCACCGGCAAAGTGGACAAGGATCAGGTCGCGGATTATGCGCAGCGCAAGGGCTGGACGGTGGAAGAGGCGGAGAAGTGGCTGGCTCCTGTATTGAGTTATTGAAGTAGTAGAATAGCGTTCACTCGACCCGCAAGGAGTTGCCATGTTACAGACGATAGAAGTTGAAATTGATGCGCAGGGTGGCATACATCTCTTGCGGGATCTGCCATCTAGCAATTTGTGCGATTCCATCGGCGTATTGAAAGACTCTCCCTGCTTTAATGAGGACCCGGTAGAGATTCAACGGAAGATGCGCGAAGAGTGGAACGATAAGGAGTAAAACTTGCCGACCATACGCGAGATTCCAGGGGCATATCGGCTGTTTTTTTTCAGCTTCGATTGCGGAGAACCAAAGCATGTACATGTGCAGCGCGAACGTAAAGTATGCAAGTTCTGGATGGAGCCAGTCACTTTGGCCAGCAATCATGGATTCTCCCCGGTGGAGCTTAATGCGGTTCGGCAGCTACTTGAAACCAATCGCACCAAGATAATGGAGGCATGGAATGAACACTGTGGCATTGATCGTTGAACCCAAGATTTCGGAGTTGCGCATCACGGAAGCAGAAATCACGGCCTATTTGATGGATGGTCGAACAGTGAGCGTTCCGCTTGCATGGTCGTGGCGCTTGTCCGAAGCCACACCCGCCCAGCGCAACCAATGGGAGATCATCGGTGACGGTATCGGCATCCATTGGCCCGAGATTGACGAAGACATCAGCATCGAAGGCATGCTGTACGGCGCACCCGCGCCGAGGCCGCTAACGCTGGTGTAATGAGGCAAGCTGCTGCAATTCCAGATCTACTCAGGCATCGCCCTCACCTAAAGCTTCGCCATGCTGCTCACTGCTGCGGTGAGCGGCTTCTACTTCTCGCACCCCGAAGCGAAATATTTCGCGACCGGCAAGGTAGGCAAGGATCAGGTCGCGGACTATAGTGGCCCCCGAATTTGAGACAGTAGATTAAGCTGTAGTCCGAAGCGAA
>WOZO01000031.1 GCA_011620315.1 Sideroxydans sp.
GTATCTGCCCCACCATTTCTTCGTCGAGGTGGGCTTTGAATAGTGCACGGTAGGCTTCTCGCCGGGTCGTTTCGTCGCGCCCGAGTCGCAGGTATTGTTCGTGCGGGGTGATGAGCGGGTCGGCTTTGCCTTGGGCGTTGGCGTGATAGCTGGTCCAGCGGTAGTCTTGCGGTTGGTTCACCATTGCTGCGCGCACGGGATTGAGTTCGATGTAGCGGTAGCAGGCGAGCAGGTAGTCTTCGGTCTGGGCGAGGCAGGAGCGGAAGCGGCCTTCCCACAGGGTGCCGCTGCGTTTATAGGTGCGGTTGATGTATTGCACGTAACGCTGGCCGAGGTGTTTCATCAGCAGGGAGGCGCTGTCGGGTTTCTCGGGGGTGAGTAGCAGGTGGACGTGGTTGGTCATCAGCACGTAGGCGTGGATGGCACAGTCGTATTTGAGTGCGAATTCTTGCAGGTATTGCAGGTAGAAACGGTAGTCTTCTTCGGCATGAAAACAGACGGAGCGGTTGTTGCCACGCTGGATGATGTGCCAGGGGATGCCGGGGATGGAGAGACGGGCGCGACGGGGCATGGCTGGCTCCTCATGGTCGTTCTGGCGGAATGCTAGCAGGAAATTGTGGTCCCCTATTTCCTCCTTTCAACCCGAAACCCATCGTCCACGAAAGACACGAAAAGCACGAAAAAAAACCACAGCGATTCCGACTTGTTCGTGTTTTTCGTGGACTGTGTTTTTATCAATCCTTGTTAACCGCTCCACGCTTTGCGTATTTGCGCGCCACGTAATCGTTGACGATCTGGGTGAACTCTTCGGCGATGTTGTCGCCGCGCAGCGTCACCGTCTTCTCACCGTCCACATACACCGGTGCCGAGGGCGTCTCGCCCGTACCCGGCAGACTGATGCCGATATTCGCCATCTTGCTCTCGCCCGGACCGTTCACGATGCAGCCCATCACCGCCACCGTCATCTCTTCCGCGCCGCTGTATTGCTCGCGCCACACCGGCATCTGCGCGCGCAGATAGTTCTGGATGTGCTGCGCCAGCTCCTGGAACACCGTGCTGGTGGTGCGCCCGCAACCGGGGCAGGCAGTCACCATCGGGGTGAACGAACACAGTCCCATGGTCTGCAATATCTCCTGCGCCACCACCACTTCTTCGGTGCGCGCGCCGCCCGGTGCCGGGGTCAATGACACACGTATGGTGTCGCCGATGCCCTGCTGCAACAGCACCGACAGTGCGGCGGTGGAAGCCACGATACCCTTGGAACCCATGCCCGCCTCGGTCAGACCGAGATGCAATGCATAGTCGCAGCGCTTGGCCAGTTCCTGATACACCGCGATCAGGTCCTGCACCTCACTCACCTTGCACGACAACACGATGCGGTCGCGCGTCAAGCCAAGTTCCTCGGCACGTTGCGCGCTCTGCAGCGCGGAGACGATCAGCGCCTCGCGCGTTACCTCGCGCACGTCCTTCGGCGCGGACAGCTTGGCGTTCTCGTCCATCATGCGCACCACCAGATCCTGGTCCAGACTGCCCCAGTTGACCCCGATACGCACCGGCTTGTCGTACTGCTTCGCCACCGCGATCATCATCGCGAACTGGTCTTCGCCCTTGCGGTTCTTGCCCACGTTGCCGGGGTTGATGCGGTATTTCGCCAATGCCTGCGCGCATTCAGGATATTCGGTGAGCAGGCGGTGGCCGTTGTAATGGAAGTCGCCAATCAGCGGCACATTGCAGCCCAGCGCGTCCAGACGACGGCGGATGTGCGGCACCGCCTCGGCTGCTTCCGAGGTATTGACCGTGATGCGCACCAGCTCCGAACCGGCGATGGCCAGTTCATGCACCTGTTTGGTGGTCGTGTTGATATCGGCGGTATCGGTGTTGGTCATCGACTGCACCACGACCGGGGCTGCGCCGCCGATGATGATGTCATCGACACGCACCGCCTGCGTCGGGTGACGCAGAATGAAATGATGCGTCATGTGTTTTCTACTCCAGAACCAGCTTGGCCACGCCCGCCGGATTGTATTGCGACAGATCGACTTCCTTGCCGTGGTAATACATGCGGATCGCACCCGGCTTGCCGATGGAGATGCTGTACGGCGCACGATGTCCGCCGCCTATCCATTTTTCCTCACCCGCCTTGGTCACGCGCGACAACAATATCTCGCCGTTCACATCGATGATCTCCATCCATGCGTCTTCGTTGAACACGATATGGATCGGTCGCTTCATCAACTGAGCCAGTGGGACCGTCGATTTGGGCGGCGCTGCCACTTCTTCGCTCGCGTTCGCTGCTGTCGCAGCCGGCAATTCTTTGCTATCCGCTTGCGGCAAAGCAACAAGCGGCTTGGCAGCTAATATGGGTTTGGCGACTTCCGCTGTTTTGGCTGATTCTGCCGGTTTCACAACGGGCACCACTTTGACTGGTTCCGGCGGCTTGACAACAGGGGTCGGATTGCTCGGTTCAACCGGCTTCGCAACTGCCACGGGTTTGGGTGTTTCGGCCTGCTTCACAACAGGTGCTGGCTTGGGGATTTCTTTGGGCTGCACGACGGGTTCCGGTTTTTGCACTTCCACCGGAGCGGCGCTTTCAAGCGTTTTCTCGAGCGGCGCATTCTCAGGCACTGCATCGGCAACCGTGACGGCACTGGCTGCCGCAGCAGCTTCGAGCGGACTTCCCCCCCCCCTGGCCGGGGCCGGCAGCGATACATCATCACGATGTGTCCAAACAAACCCGGCCAACAGGATCGCGACTGCCAGCGCACTGAGCATCAGATAGCGACTGCGACGGCTTGCATCTCCGGTCACCGGCAAAGGTGCGCCGCCACCCTGCACGTCCATCACATCGAAATGATGTTCCGTCTGGGTGTGTGTCGCCGCCAGCAACCTGGCATCATCCATCCCCAGCACGCGCGCGTAACTGCGAATGAATCCGCGCAAGAAAGTGCCCTGCGGCAGATGTTCGGCATCGTCATGTTCCAGCGCTTCCACCTGGCGCACACTGAACTTGACCCGTTCGGCGATCTCTTCCACCGACAAACCGCGCGCTTCGCGTTCGGTGCGCAGGATCTCGCCGACTTTCAGCACTGGTTCCCGTGCTTCATTGCCATTCATGTCGTTCTGGTTCTGTTCCATCACTCGCCTGCCTGCAGAAGTTGTGCTTCACGAGAATCCGGGAAACGCTTGTGCAATTGCAGCGCGTAACTTGCTGCCGCATTGCGATCACCCGCCTTGCGCTCGATGCGAACCGCCAGCCACAGTTGCTCCGGCGTCAGCGCGTCGTACACCTGCATGAAGCGCATCAGATGGACTTTGGCCATCGAATAATCGCCCTTGGTATAGTTCAATTCCGCCAAGCCAATCTGCGCTTCCGGCATGCCCGGATGCAGGATCAACGCGCGCTCCAGATAACTTTCCGCCGCAACCAGATCACCCGCCTTGATCGCGCACACGCCCGCATTGGCATAAGCCATATCCGGCGTGTTGTAGAGCGGGTCTTTCAATGCGTCCAGAAAATGCGCGATGGATTCCTTGGGATGTCCGCGCTGGCACAGGAACCAGCCGTAATTGTTTTGCACGGAAGCACTGTGCGGGTCCAGTTGCAAAGCGCGGCGAAAATCCTTTTCCGCCTGCTCATCTTCACGCAGCTTCATGCGCACCAAACCGCGCACATTGTAGGCTGGTGCATATTCATCATCGGCCTGCATGGCCGCGCCCAATTCCTGCAAGGCCACGGAATACTGGCCGCGCTCGAAGTAAGAAGCGGCCAGTTCGGTATGGATCTTGGCACTTTTCAGCGCGCGTTCGTCCTTGGCACCGCCGCTGGCGCAACCGGCCAGCAGCACTGCGAAAAGATAGACCATCCACTGTTTCATCGACTTGCCTCCATGATTCGTAGGGTTCGTTTCGACTTGTCCTGCACTTGTCCTGCCAATTGCCCGCACGCGGCGGCGATGTCGTCGCCGCGCACCTTGCGGATGGTGGTGACGATATTAGCCTGCATCAGGATGTCGCGGAAATGCTTCACCGCCTCCATATCGGAACGGCGATACGGCGCTTGCGGGAAAGGGTTGAACGGGATCAGGTTGAACTTGCACGGCACATCGCGCACCAGTTCGATCAGCTCGCGCGCATCCTGCGCCCTGTCGTTCACGCCCGCCAGCATCACGTATTCGAAGGTGACGAAATCGCGCGGCGCTTTCTCCAGATAGCGCAGGCAAGCCGCCATCAGTTCCTGCAAGGGATATTTCTGGTTGATCGGCACCAGCTCGTTGCGCAGCGCATCGTTCGGCGCGTGCAGCGAGATGGCCAGCGCCACCGGGCATTCGTCGCGCAGCCTGTCCATCGCCGGCACCACGCCGGAGGTCGACACCGTCACGCGGCGGCGCGACAGCCCATAGCAATGATCGTCCAGCATCAGGCGCAAGGCGCTCACCGTGCTGTCGAAGTTCAGCAGCGGCTCACCCATGCCCATCATCACCACGTTGGTGACCGGCCAGTTGCCGTGGCAGCCCTGACTCGGTGCGGCGGAGCCGTCTGGTGCGGAAAGGGCCGCCTGCGCATCCCCACGCAAACGACCGCTACGCGGTAACGTGTCGGAGGCGCTGTTCTTGCCCAGCTCATGGTTAGCCCACCACACTTGGCCGATGATCTCGGCGGTGGACAGGTTGCGGTTGAAACCCTGCTTGCCGGTGGAGCAGAACGCGCAATCCAGCGCGCAGCCCGCCTGCGTCGAAACGCACAGCGTGCCCCTGCCCTCTTCAGGGATGAACACGGTCTCCACCGCGTTACCCGTCCCCACATCCAGCAGCCATTTGCGCGTACCGTCTGTGGCGGTCTCTGCGCGCATCACCTTGGGCGTCTGGATACAGGCGAGTTGTTTCAGTTTGTCGCGAAGAGAGATCGCCAGATCGCTCATCGCGTCGAAATCGGACTCCCCGTTCTTGTAGATCCAGCGCAGCACCTGCTTGGCGCGGAACGGCTTTTCGCCGTGTTCCGCGAACCATGCGGTCATCGCAGCCGGTTCAAGATCGAGGAGGTTTTGCTTCATCAGCTATCGCTTAGCGAGAGTAGACGTTCAGTGCCGGGAAGAAGTAAGCGATCTCGACAGCAGCTGTTTCAGCCGCGTCGGAACCGTGCACTGCATTGGCGTCGATGCTGTCGGCGAAGTCAGCACGAATGGTGCCTTTGTCGGCCTTCTTCGGATCGGTTGCGCCCATCAGGTCACGGTTCTTCAGGATCGCGCCTTCGCCTTCCAGCACCTGGATCATCACCGGGCCGGAGATCATGAAATCGACCAGATCCTTGAAGAAAGGACGTGCCGCGTGCACGGCATAGAAACCTTCCGCTTCGGCACGGGACAGTCGCACCATGCGCGCAGCGATGACCTTCAGGCCGGCGCCTTCGAAACGGGAATAGATCTGACCGATGACGTTCTTGGCGACCGCATCGGGTTTGATGATAGAAAGGGTACGTTCGACAGCCATGCTTCTCTCCAAATGATTATTGTGAATCAGAAAATTCTGAGGGCGCGATTCTAGCAGGCTTTGCCTGCAATGTCGCAGTACGGGCCGGGGGAGAATAGCCCGAGCCCACCAGTCCTCCGCAGCAGGCCGGGGTCTTGTAACTGCCTAGCAGGCTGTCGGACTACCCCACCAAAACTATCATAAAGACAGCAGCAAACC
>WOZO01000001.1 GCA_011620315.1 Sideroxydans sp.
ATACATCAACGAGCTTTCTTCTTTGCAGCAGGCGCTGGCCAATAACGACGCGGCCAAGCTGGAAGAGATATTCAGCCTGGCGCGTGAAGTGCGCAGCACCTGGAACCAACAATAACCTTTCACCTCATCGCATGACTCAGCACGAATATATCGATCTTCCTCCCTTGATGTCCGCGCGCGGCACCGTGCGTCTGCCCGGTTCCAAGAGCATCTCCAATCGCGTGTTGTTGCTGGCGGCACTGTCCGAAGGTGTGACCGTGGTGCGCGATCTGCTCAAGTCGGACGATACCGATCGCATGCTGGAAGCATTGGCTACTTTGGGCGTGGCAGTGGAGGTGCTGGGCAACAATGCCTATCGCATCACCGGTTGTGCGGGCGACTTCCCCAGTAAAGATGCCAAGTTGTTTCTGGGGAATGCGGGTACGGCTTTCCGTCCTTTGACGGCGGCGTTGGCTTTGTCGGGCGGAAGCTATGAACTGTCCGGCGTGCCGCGCATGCACGAGCGGCCAATCGGCGACCTGGTGGATGCCTTGCGTCAATTGGGCGCGGACATCGAGTATCTGGGCAACGAAGGTTTTCCGCCGCTACAGATATCCCCGTCCAAGCTGGCGGGCGATTCGGCGCAGGTGCGCGGTGATGTGTCCAGCCAATTTCTGACTGGCCTGCTGATGGCCTTGCCTTTACTCGGCCGCACGGTGAAGGTGGAGGTCGTGGGCGAATTGATCTCCAAGCCCTATATCGAGATCACGCTGGCGATGATGGCGCGCTTCGGTGTTGTTGTTCAGCGCGACGGCTGGCGCAGCTTCACTGTTGTCGCGGGCAGTCGTTATGTTTCGCCGCAAGAGATATATGTCGAAGGCGATGCTTCATCTGCATCCTACTTTCTGGCTGCCGGTGCGATTGGCCGCGGGGCGGTGCGTGTCGAAGGTGTGGGCGAAGATAGCGTGCAGGGCGACAAACGGTTTGCCGAAGAACTGGCAAAGATGGGGGCGCGCATCACGATGGGGCCGAACTGGATGGAAGCCAGCGGCCCGGCAGGTGGCAAGCTGAAGGCTATAGACCTCGATTGCAACCACATTCCCGATGCGGCGATGACACTGGCTGTCGCGGCCTTGTTCGCCGATGGCACGACCACGCTGTGCAACATCGCCAGTTGGCGCGTGAAAGAGACCGACCGCATCGCGGCGATGGCGACCGAATTGCGCAAAGTCGGTGCGACAGTGGAAGAGGGCGCGAATTTCATCCGCATCACACCACCCGCATCCCGAATCCTGAATCCTGCATCTGGCATAGATACTTACGACGACCACCGCATGGCGATGTGTTTTTCGCTGGCCGCTTTGGGTGGTGCGGGCATCCGTATCAATGATCCAAAATGCGTCGCCAAGACCTTTCCCGACTATTTCACGGAGTTCGCCAAAGTGACCCAAGCTGTTCCAGTTATCGCTATCGACGGTCCTTCTGCCTCCGGCAAGGGCACCGTGGCGCAACGCGTGGCCGATGCTTTGGGTATGCATTATTTGGATAGCGGTGCGCTGTACCGCTTGTTGGGATTGGCGGCGCAGCGTCATAACGTGGCGCTGGACGATGAGCCCGGCCTGGCTGCGCTGGCTGGCAAGGTGGATATCCGTTTCGAGAAGGGTGAAACTTGGCTGGATGGCGAGATGGTCGGCGATGAGTTGCGCACCGAAGAGGCCGGTTCGGCCGCCTCCAAAGTGGCATCACTGCCGCAGGTGAGGGCGGCTTTGCTGGACAAACAACGCGCCTTCCGTCAGTCACCCGGATTGGTGGCGGACGGGCGCGATATGGCGTCGGTGGTGTTCCCCGATGCGGTATTGAAGGTGTTCCTGACCGCCTCGGCTGAGGCCCGTGCGGAACGCCGTTATAAGCAGTTGAATGAAAAAGGGATGGGTGCTAATATCGCCGCCCTTTTGCAGGATATACAGGCGCGCGACGAGCGGGATATGCAACGAAGCGTCGCACCCCTGCAACAGGCGCAAGGTGCAAGTCTGCTGGATACGACGCCGCTGAATATCGAGCAGGCCGTTGAAGAAGTGCTGACACGATACCGTGCGGTGAAATGAGATTCGCGTAGCGATGCCTTCGCTTCCTCGCCCGCTTGCGGGAGAGGATTGAGGAGAGGGTGACGGGCGACGAATTGGATAGTAAAAGCGGGTTAGTTCCATGCCCGTTATGTTAGGCCCCGCTTGGCTCCCCGCCATCCGGGTTGATGAACGAACCCCCGTGCAGTTGCGGGATAACCTGAGAGTAGATCGAAAATGACCGCTGTAGCCGAAATGGAAAGCTTTGCATCACTGTTTGAAGAAAGCCTGAATCGCAAGGAAATGCGAGCAGGCGAACTCATCACCGCCCAAGTCGTTCGCGTTGAGCAGAACGTGGTCGTGGTGAATGCCGGACTGAAGTCCGAAAGTTATATTCCCGTTGAAGAATTCAAGGACGCAGCCGGCAACATCGAAGTCAAGGCCGGTGATTTCACCACCGTGGCGATCGAATCCCTGGAGAACGGCTACGGCGAGACACGTCTGTCGCGCGAAAAAGCCAAGCGTCTGGCTGCCTGGATCGATCTGGAGCAGGCGATGGAAGAAGGCCGTATCGTTGAAGGTTACGTCAGCGGCAAGGTCAAGGGCGGTCTGACCGCGATGGTCAACGGCATCCGTGCCTTCCTGCCCGGTTCGCTGGTGGACATCCGTCCGGTCAAGGACACCACACCGTACGAAAACAAGACCATGGAACTCAAGGTCATCAAGCTGGATCGCAAGCGCAACAACGTGGTGGTTTCCCGCCGCGCTGTGCTGGAAGAGACCCAGGGTGCGGATCGCGAATCCTTGCTGGAAAACCTCAAGGAAGGTGCAGTGGTCAAGGGTATCGTCAAGAACATCACCGACTACGGTGCGTTCGTTGACTTGGGCGGCATCGACGGCCTGCTGCACATCACCGATCTGGCATGGCGCCGCGTCAAGCACCCGTCCGAGGTGCTGACTGTCGGTGACGAGATCGAAGCCAAGATCCTGAAATTCGACCAGGAGAAGAACCGCGTTTCCCTCGGCATCAAGCAGATGGGCGACGATCCATGGAATGGTCTGGCACGTCGTTACCCGCAAGGCACCCGCCTGTTCGGCAAGGTGACCAACCTGACCGACTACGGTTCTTTCGTGGAGATCGAGCAAGGCATCGAAGGTCTGGTACACGTTTCCGAGATGGATTGGACCAACAAGAACGTGCATCCTTCCAAGGTCGTTGCGCTGGGCGACGAAGTGGAAGTGATGATCCTCGAGATCGACGAGCAGCGCCGCCGTATCTCTCTGGGCATGAAGCAGTGCAAGTCCAATCCTTGGGATGATTTCGCGGCGAACCACCAGAAGGGTGACAAGGTCAAGGGTGCGATCAAGTCGATCACCGACTTCGGCGTATTCATCGGCCTGGATGGCGGTATCGACGGTCTGGTTCACCTGTCCGACCTGTCCTGGAGTGTTGCCGGTGAAGAAGCCGTGCGCAACTACAAGAAGGGCGACGAACTGGAAGCAGTCGTGCTGGCTATCGATGTCGAGCGCGAGCGCATCTCCCTCGGTATCAAGCAACTGGAAGGTGATCCGTTCGGCGGCTTCGTAACCGGCCACGACAAGGGCGCAATCGTTACCGGCGTCGTCAAATCGCTGGATGCCAAGGGCGCTGTGATCGGTCTGGACGGCGATGTTGAGGCGTACCTGAAGGCTTCCGAAGTGTCCGTGGATCGCGTGGAAGACATCCGCAACCACCTGAAAGAAGGCGACACCGTCAAGGCTGTGATCATCAGCGTGGATCGCAAGAACCGCGGCATCAACCTGTCGATCAAGGCGCTGGACAAGGCCGATACGGCAGCGGCGATGCAGAAGTTTGCAGCCGAGAACACCAGTGCTTCCGGCACCACTAACCTGGGTGCTCTGCTCAAGGCCAAGATGGATTCCAGCAAGGCTGACACGCAGTAAGGGGGCTGGGCATGACACGTTCCGATCTGATCGCCAGACTGGCAGAGCGTCATCCCCAGCTGTTGGGGAAGGATGCCGAGCTGTCGGTCAAGGTGATACTGGATAGTATGTCCGCCACGTTGTCTGAAGGCGGACGTATCGAGATTCGCGGGTTTGGCAGTTTTGCCCTGAACTATCGCCCGCCGCGTTTGGGACGCAATCCAAAATCCGGCGACAAGGTTCAGGTGCCTGCCAAGTACGTGCCTCATTTCAAGGCCGGTAAAGAACTGCGGGAACGCGTGGATTCCCCACAATCCTGAAGTGGCAAGTGATTGAATGATTGGCGGCACATCGAAAGATGCGCCGCCAATTTTTTTGCGAGTTATTGCCCATAGGGCAATATCCCCGCGAGAAACAATTGCGTGTTCGTGCTATCTTTGCACCCCGATTCGGTGATGAAAATTAAAGAATGCGCTATTTGACCTGGTTGCTGCGGATCCTGTTATTTGTCGCTTTGCTGGGCTTTGCGATGAAGAACAACGAGATCGTTTCGCTACGCTATCTGTTCGGTTACGAATGGCAAGCGCCATTGGTAATCGCTTTATTCGGTTTTCTTGTGATCGGGGTTGTGTTGGGCATGTTGGCGATGCTCGATACGGTGATGCGTTTGCGCAGAGATCTGGCGCATGCGCGCGCAGAAGCGCAATCCAAAAATTCCGAGCGCGTTACCGAGAACCAAAGCGATACACCCGAATAATCTTCCTGAAAAAAACAAGATGGATTTTGAACCCTGGATGTTGCTGGTCTTCCCGCTGTTCTTTGGCATGGGATGGCTGGCTGCACGTGTTGATATCAAAGAGCTGCTGTCTGAATCAAGCTCGCTTCCGCGCTCGTATTTTCAAGGCTTGAACTTCCTGCTCAATGAGCAACAGGATCAAGCTATCGAGGCCTTTATCGAAGTGGTCAAGGTTGATCCGCAAACTATCGAACTGCACTTTGCGCTGGGCAGCTTGTTCCGTCGTCGCGGAGAAGTGGATCGTGCGATACGCATGCATCTGAACCTGTATGAGCGCGCCGATCTGGATGAAGAAAAGCGCCAGCAGGCCTTGTTCGAACTGGCTCAGGACTATTTGAAGGCCGGCATTCTGGATCGGGCGGAAACGGCTTTCCACGGTCTGAACGGCACGTCCTACGAACAGGCTGCGCTGGAGTTTTTGCTGGAGATATATCAGAAAGAAAAAGACTGGCTGAAGGCCATTGATATCACGCAACGGCTTGCGATGGTGACCGGCAAGTCTTATGCGAGACAGGCATCGTTCTTCTATTGCGAGTTGGCGGAGCGCGAGTGCGCCGACAAGAAAATGGAGGCCGCAGTCGTGCATCTGGAACAGGCGCTCACAGTCGATCCGCAAGGCGTGCGTGCCAGCATCAAGCTGGGGGATATTGCTTTGGCTTCCGGAGATACGGCGCGCGCAATCGAGATATGGAAGTCGGTCGAGATGCGCGATGCACAGTATCTGCCCTTGGTTGCGGAGCGCATTTTGCACGCCTACCAGCAGGCGGGGAATGAGTCTGCGGGTGTGGAATTGCTGCGCAATTTTTTGCAAAAACATCCCTCGCTGGATCTTATGAATGTGCTGTTTGAGGCGCTGGTTGCCACAGACGGGCCCGAGGCGGCCTATCAGATGGTGCTCAATGAACTGAAGCGCAATCCAACGCTGCTGGGGCTGGATAAATTGCTCGAAGCACAATTGATGAAGATGAGCGGCGAACGGCGCGGCGATGTCGAACTGGTGAAATCGCTCATTCACAGCCGTACCCGCAACCTTGCGATGTACCGTTGCGGCCACTGCGGCTTCAAGGCAAAACAGTTCTACTGGCATTGCCCCGCATGCCACAGCTGGGAAAGCTATTCGCCGAAACGCAGTGAAGAGAATGGATTGATCGCATGAGTACCATCGCACAACTGGACCCGAAGATCATCGTTGCATTGGATTTTCCGCAGGCGGCATCCGCCTTGGCATTGGCTGAGCAGCTTGAGCCGGCTTTGTGCCGACTGAAAGTCGGCAAGGAACTGTTCACCTCGGCCGGTCCGCAACTGGTGGAGAAGTTGCAGCAGCGCGGATTCAAAGTGTTTCTCGATCTCAAGTTCCACGACATCCCCAATACCACTGCGCAAGCCTGTAAGGCGGCGGCGGCATTGGGTGTGTGGATGGTCAACGTGCACGCCTTGGGTGGCCGCAAGATGATGGAGACGGCGCGCGAAGCGCTGGCGAATCATGCGCAGCGACCAAAGCTGATCGCGGTGACCATCCTCACCAGCATGGCGCAGGAAGATCTGAACGGGATCGGTATCGAAGCCAGCCCGGCGCAGATGGTATCCCGTCTGGCGCAATTGACTCGCGACAGCGGACTGGATGGTGTCGTGTGCTCGGCGCAGGAAGCTGCAACGCTACGTCAGCAGTACGGCAAAGACTTCTGTCTGGTAACGCCGGGGATACGTCCGGTGAATGCGGCAGCCAACGATCAGTCGCGCATCATGACGCCACAGGCAGCGCTGCAGGCGGGGGCCAGCTATCTGGTCATCGGCCGCCCGATCACGCAAGCGCCGGACCCGTTGCGGGCGCTACAAGAAATTTTGCAAGAGACAGGAGATGTGGCATGAAGTTGCCATTGTTCGATAAAGCGCGGGTGTTGGTGGTCGGTGATGTGATGCTGGACCGCTACTGGTTCGGCGATGTCAGCCGCATCTCGCCGGAGGCACCGGTGCCGGTGCTGAAAGTGAGCAGGGTTGAAGAGCGTCCCGGCGGTGCCGCCAACGTGGCCCGCAACATCGCAGAACTGAGTGCGCATTGCACGTTGTTGTCGGTGGTCGGGGCGGATGAGGCGGGTGATTGTCTGCAGCGACTGCTGACTGCGCAGGGTAGAGTCGATGCGATGCTGCATCGCGATGAGAGTTTTTCCACCATCGTCAAACTGCGTGCCGTCGCGCGTCAGCAGCAATTGTTGCGCATCGATTTTGAGACGCCGCCCAGCCACGAAGTGTTGCAAGCCAAGCTGGCTGACTTCCGCAGCAAGCTGCCGGATTGTGATGTGGTGTTGCTGTCCGATTACGGCAAGGGCGGTTTGACGCATATCGCCGAGATGATCCGGTTGGCACGCGCGGCGGGCAAGCCGGTGCTGGTCGATCCCAAAGGCGATGAGTACGAGCGTTATCGCGGCGCAACGCTGCTCACACCCAACCGCAGCGAATTCCGCGAAGTGGCCGGCAACTGGAAGAGCGAAGCGGAGCTGAACGACAAGGCGCAGAAGTTGCGCAGTGAGTTGGGCCTGGAGGCCTTGTTGGTGACGCGCAGCGAGGAAGGCATGTCGCTGTTCCGTGAGCAGGGCATATTGCACGAGCCCACATTGGCACGCGAAGTGTTCGATGTGAGCGGCGCGGGTGATACGGTCATCGCCACATTGGCGGTGATGCTGGCCAGCGGGGCGGATATGGCAGAGGCGGTGCGCATTGCCAATCGTGCAGCCGGCTTGGTGGTGGCCAAGCTGGGTACTGCGGTGGTTTCCCGCGATGAGATACTGCAGGATATGAAGAATCAGGACTGAGTGCTGTTCGACTCAATAAAGCATTGTGGCAAGTATGGTTAATGTAATACCCTTCCATGCACGGTGAAGGGAAAGAAGGGGGCTGCAATCCGTCCTTCTATTTCAAGGAGATAGTATGTACTACGTGGTAACCGGAGCAGCAGGTTTTATCGGGTCCAATCTGGTCAAGGCGCTGAATGATCGCGGCGTGACCAATATCATCGCGGTCGACAATCTTAAGAAGGCGGACAAGTTCCTCAATCT
This sequence comes from Sideroxydans sp., assembly GCA_011620315.1. GTDB lineage: Bacteria > Pseudomonadota > Gammaproteobacteria > Burkholderiales > Gallionellaceae > Sideroxyarcus. The sequence continues at coordinate 7,815 of WOZO01000001.1, forward strand.
CACGGATTGCGAGATCGCCGACTTTATGGATAAAGAGGACTTCATCGAACGCGTGGTCGGCGGAGACTTCGATGGCGAGATGGCGGCCGTGCTGCATGAGGGCGCTTGCTCCGACACCATGGAGACGGACGGCCGTTACATGATGGAGAACAACTATCGTTATTCCATGGAATTATTGAACCACTGCCAGAACGAAGAAGTGCCATTTCTGTATGCCTCGTCCGCATCGGTTTACGGCGGCGGCGGTGTGTTTAAGGAAAGCCGTGAATACGAGTCTCCGCTGAACGTTTACGCCTACTCGAAGTTTTTGTTCGATCAAGTGGTGCGTCGTCGCTGGTCGGAACGCACTTCGCAGATCGTCGGCTTCCGCTATTTCAATGTGTACGGTCAGCGCGAGCAGCACAAAGGCCGCATGGCATCGGTGGCATACCACTTCTTCAACCAGTATCGCGCCGAAGGGCATGTGAAGCTGTTCGAAGGTTGTGACGGGTATGCCAACGGCGGCCAGTTGCGCGACTTCGTCTCGGTGGAAGATGTGGTCAAGGTGAATATGCATTTCCTGGATCGCCCGGAAAAATCAGGCATCTTCAACCTTGGTACGGGGACGTCGCAGAGCTTCAACGATGTGGCCGTGGCGACTATCAATACTTTGCGTGCCGCGAACAGCGAACCGGTGCTGACGCTGGAACAATTGCTGCAACAGCAGATCATCCGCTACATCCCATTCCCGGACGCATTGCGCGGCAAGTACCAGAGCTACACCCAGGCCGATATATCGGCTATGCGCGAGGCCGGTTATAAAGAATCATTCCTGACCGTGGAGCAAGGCACGGCGAATTACGTGAATTACATGCTGGCGAAGTCGAAGTAAAACAGGAGGAGGGTATGCAACCCGCGACCTCGGTCGCTAACTTCGAAAGGAGCAAGTGATGAAGAAGCTGTTGCTAACCCTGGCAGTACTGTTGTTTTCCGGTTCACTCTACGCGGCGGTCGATCTGAATACGGCCGGTGTGGAGGAGTTGCAGGCGGTGAAAGGTGTCGGTGCCTCGAAAGCCGAGGCTATCGTTCAGCATCGCAAGCAACACGGGCCGTTCAAGCGAGTGGAAGAGCTTGATAACGTCAAAGGATTCGGCAAGAAAACGGTGGAGCGCTTGCAAAGCGAATTCACCGTAAGCAAGCCGGACAAAAAGTAGCCTGTTCAGCGCATCAATCGAACCGCCCGGACTGCAGCCGGGCGGTTTTTTGTTTATGTGAATATGGAATAACAAAATAGGCAAAGATGATTATCGGTAATGACGGGCTCTGCCTATAATGCAGCCACGGTATCAATATCAATTTGAGGAGCATGAGATGGCAAAATCGTTTGCAGACAATTCGCTTTCAGTCGGTGCTACGCCGCTGATCAAACTGAACAGAATCGGAGATGGCGCTCCGGCCACCATCCTCGCCAAGATCGAAGGCCGCAATCCGGCCTATTCGGTGAAAGACCGTATCGGGGTGGCGATGATCGATGACGCAACCAAGAAAGGATTGCTCGGTCCAGGCAAAGAGATCGTTGAGCCGACCAGTGGCAACACCGGCATCGCACTGGCCTTTGTGGCGGCAGCGCGTGGTATCCCGCTGACATTGACTATGCCGGAGACGATGAGTATCGAGCGCCGCAAGTTATTGGTTGCCTATGGTGCCAAGCTTGTGCTGACCGAAGGGGCGAAGGGTATGGGCGGCGCGATTGCCAAGGCGAAGGAGATCGCCGAATCCGATGCAAAGTACGTCCTGCTGCAACAGTTCGAGAATCCTGCCAATCCCGCTATCCATGAGGCGACTACAGGCCCGGAGATATGGCATGACACCGACGGCCAGGTCGATATTTTCGTCGCTGGCGTGGGCACCGGCGGCACGATCACCGGTGTGTCGCGCTACATCAAGAATACGCAAGGCAAGGCGATCAAGTCGGTGGCTGTCGAGCCGGCGACCAGTCCGATCCTGACGCAAAAGCGCGCCGGGCAGGAACTCAAGCCGGCACCGCACAAGATTCAGGGCATAGGTGCGGGCTTTGTGCCGGGCGTGCTGGATCTGTCGCTGGTGGACGAAGTCGAGTTGGTGGCGAATGAAGAGGCCGTGTTGTATGCGCGTCGTCTGGCGCAGGATGAAGGTGTCCTTTCCGGTATCTCCAGCGGTGCGGCGGTAGCGGCAGCGGTGCGTCAGGCCCGGAAGCCAGAGAACGCAGGCAAGACTATCGTCGTTATCCTGCCGGACTCGGGAGAGCGCTATCTCAGTTCAATTCTGTTCGAAGGGATGTTCGACGCGTCCGGCATCGCCGTCTGATGCGGCAGTGCAAAGGATAGCGCCTGCATTTATCATGCATGCGTTACCCATCTACGGAACAAACCATGTACAAGACTCTGGACGACTGCGTTGGCAATACACCGCTGGTCAGACTCAAACGAATTCCCGGTGACACATCCAATGTCATCCTCGCCAAACTGGAAGGGAACAATCCTGCCGGTTCGGTAAAAGACAGGCCGGCGCTTTCGATGATCCGGTATGCCGAAGAATGCGGCCAGATCAAGCCAGGCGACACGCTGATCGAAGCGACCAGCGGCAACACCGGCATCGCGCTGGCGATGGTCGCGGCTATGCGCGGCTACCAGATGATTCTGGTGATGCCGGAAAATCAAAGCATAGAACGACGCCAAACCATGCGGGCGTTCGGAGCGGAACTGGTGCTGACGCCCAAGGCCGGCAGTATGGAGTTGGCGCGGGATACTGCAGAAAAGTTGCGCGACGAAGGACGCGGCATCATCCTTGACCAGTTCGGCAATCCCGATAATCCATTGGCGCATTACGAAGGTACGGCGCCGGAGATCTGGCGTGATACTCAGGGCCGCATCACGCACTTTGTCAGCAGCATGGGGACGACCGGTACCATCATGGGCAATGCGCGCTTCTTCAAGGAAAAGAATGCCGCCATTCAGATCATCGGTGCGCAACCTGAAGAAGGCGCGCAGATCCCCGGCATCCGCAAATGGCCTGAGGCATATTTGCCCAAGATATATAACCCGCAAAATATTGATCGTATCGAATACGTCGGACAGCAGGATGCTGAGGATATGACGCGCCGTCTGGCGCGAGAGGAGGGTGTCTTTTGCGGGATTTCTTCCGGCGGGGCGTTGAGCATCGCTCTGCGTATCTCGCAACAGGTGCAGAACGCAACGATTGTTTTCATCGTCTGCGACCGGGGTGATCGCTACTTGTCTACAGGTGTTTTCCCCGCCTGAGGATCAATCGCCAAGCGCTATTTTGTGTTTGGAGAGTGCGGGACTCTGCGCGAAATAGCGTTTGATCCCGTTGAGTATCGCGCCAGCCATCTTCTCCTGGTACGCCACATCCCTTAGTCTGCGCTCTTCCGTCGGGTTGCTGATGAATGCGGTTTCTACCAAAATGGACGGGACATCGGGCGACTTTAGGACCGCGAATCCGGCTTGCTCTACACGGCCGCGATGCAGGGTATTGACCCCGCCAAGTTCTTGCAGGACATGCTTGGCAAGTTTCATGCTGTCATTGATGGTGGCTGTTTGAGACAAGTCGAGCAGAGTGCGGGCGAGGTATGGGTCCTTGACGGCGAGGTTCACGCCACCGATTAGGTCTGCCTCGTTCTCTTTCTTTGCCAACCAGCGCGCACTGGCGCTGGTCGCCCCCCCCTCGGACAGAGCGAAGACTGAAGAGCCGCGGGCGTGAGATTTGATGAAGGCATCGGCGTGAATGGAGACGAACAGATCTGCATGAGCCCGGCGCGCTTTCTCAACGCGGCCGCTCAACGGGATGAAGTAATCCCCGTCCCTGATGAGTACCGCTCGCATGCCGGATGTCGCATCTATCTGCGTTTTTAGTATGCGGGAGATGGATAGGGTCACATCTTTTTCCCGTGTGCCGCGGCGTCCTAATGCGCCCGGATCTTCGCCGCCGTGGCCGGCATCCAGTGCGATGACCAGTACCCGATTGCGCAATTCCGGATAGGCGGGCGTTGCTGGTATCGCGGTTTCGATTGGCGGTGCTTCCACCTTGGGTTCAGTCGCAGCAGGCTCGCTGGTGGCCAGTTGTTGTTCCACCAAGGCCATCAAAGGATCGACCGGCACTGCGGGATAAATATCCAGCACCAGTCGGTGTCCATATTCTCCAACGGGTTTCAGGCTGAATAACTGTGGTTTTACTTGCGATTTAAGATCCAGAACCAGGCGTACGACGCCGGGCTTGAAGCGTCCAATACGCAAACTGCTGATGTACGGGTCTTCTTTGCTGACTTTGCTTGAAAGCTCACTCAAGGCGGCACTGAGTTCGATTTCTTCCAGGTCGACGACTAATCTGTCCGGATTCGAGAGTGTGAATTGGTTGTAACGGATCGCGGATTTAGATTCCAGCGTCAAGCGCGTGTAATCCTGCGCGGGCCAGAGGCGAGCTGAAGTGACGGGTATCTCCGCGCTGGCGGAATGAATCCATACCAATAACAGTACGAGAATGGACTTTAAAGTGCGTTCAAACATTTCATCCCTGCTTCAGTATAGGCATGCAGGAATATCTCGCGGCCATCCTGAAGTATTTCAAAGGTGAGGCTGAGGTCGGCGTCCGGTAATAGCCCGGTTGCCTGTTCCGGCCACTCGACCAAACAAATATTTTTTGCGTCGAACTCATCGCGGAATCCGGCTTCTTCCCATTCATCGGCATCGCGAAAGCGGTAGAGGTCGAAATGCCTCAAGTGTAGCCCCCTCACTTCGTAGCTTTCAACCAGAGTATAGGTCGGGCTTTTAACTCGCCCCCTGTATCCGAGGGCCAGCAACAAGGCTCGAACCAGTGTGGTCTTGCCCGCACCGAGGTTGCCGCGCAGATAGATCACAAGCCCGGGAGAAAGCGCATGAGCCAATCTCTGTGCAAAGGTGGCTGTGGCCTCCTCATTGGGCAGAGCTATTGGGCTATGATTCGATTCATGCAAAATAGTGATCCCCGGTTGGAAATGGATGAACTTGCCCAGCGTATTAAGGCATGGGGCAGAGAACTCGGCTTTCAGGCTATTGGTATTTCAGATACCAACCTGGGCGAGGCTGAAGATCATCTGCTCCAGTGGCTGACGGACGGCCATCACGGTGCCATGGATTATATGGCAAAACATGGTGCAAAACGGGCGCGTCCGACCGAGTTGGTGCCGGGCACCTTGCGTGTGATCTCTGTGCGCATGAATTATTTCCCTGAGCGCAGCCATGCTGCCGAAGCAGTGCTGCTGGATACTTCCCGTGCTTATGTTTCACGCTACGCACTTGGGCGTGATTATCACAAGGTATTGCGAAACAGATTGGAAAAGCTGGCACAGAAGATCCGGGATGAAATCGAGTGTCAGTGTCGCGTGTTCACGGACAGTGCACCTGTGCTGGAAGTTGAGTTGGCTCAGAAGGCGCATCTGGGATGGAGAGGAAAGCACACGCTTCTACTTACGCGGGAGCACGGCTCTTGGTTCTTTTTGGGAGAGATATTCATTAATCTTCCGCTTGTAACGGATGAAATGCAGCAAAGTCATTGCGGTACATGTGTCGCCTGTATGGATGTATGTCCAACGCGTGCTATTACTGCGCCATATATAGTGGATGCGCGGCGCTGCATCTCTTATCTGACTATCGAACACAAGGGCAGTATCCCTATTGAATTGAGGCACCTTATAGGTAATCGAATATATGGTTGTGACGATTGCCAATTGTTCTGTCCTTGGAATCGATTCGCAGGCAAAAGCATAGAGCCTGACTTTGCAGTGCGAAACAAGTTGGACGATATATCACTCATCGAGTTGTTCTTATGGAATGAAGATGACTTCAAAGCCAGGATGGCCGGGAGCGCGATCTATCGCATCGGATATGAGCAGTGGTTGAGGAATATAGCGGTAGCTCTGGGCAATGCAACGGCAACTGCCGAGAGTTTGCAGGCCTTGCAAGCCAGGTTGCAGCACGCATCTCCCCTTGTCAGAGAGCACGTTGAGTGGGCTTTGCAGGCAAGATTGAACATAGGTTGTATTAAGTTCTTGACCTGATGTGGTCGCATCTATAGAATGCCGTCCCTCAACTGACGCGGGGTGGAGCAGTCTGGCAGCTCGTCGGGCTCATAACCCGAAGGTCGTAGGTTCAAATCCTGCCCCCGCAACCAACGTTATCTGACTGAGGGTGGCTATGCCACCCTTTGTTAGTTCTGCGTATAGCTCTACGTTTTCCTGAGTCAGTGTGATATCGCCAGTAATGGCGCGGATTGCCTCCCTTGCGGCGGCGGCATCATTGATGCACTCCAGCTTTTCCACCATCCCTTTGAAAATCTCCTTTGCACGAGGCAGGAACTGTGTCGGCTGAAAGGCAAGGATGGCGCTTTGCATAATGACCGAATCGGTACTTTGGCTTCAGACTCATCCTTCGTTGGAAATACGTGATGCCTTAAGACTCATTTCATGTTGGAAGAGGCTTTCTTTTGAGAGCATACCTAATTTGCGATACAATCGCGGCCCATGACCAAATACATCTTTATTACCGGCGGCGTTGTCTCTTCCCTGGGAAAAGGCATCGCCGCCGCTTCACTTGCAGCGATCCTCGAGTCTCGTGGACTCAAGGTGACGATGCTCAAGCTCGATCCCTATATCAACGTCGATCCCGGTACGATGAGTCCCTTCCAGCACGGAGAGGTGTTCGTGACAGAGGACGGTGCAGAGACCGATCTGGATCTTGGCCACTATGAGCGGTTCATTTCCGCCAAGATGCGCAAGGCCAACAACTTCACCACCGGCCAGATCTACGAGAGCGTGATCCGCAAGGAACGCCGCGGTGAGTATCTTGGCAAAACGGTGCAGGTGATCCCCCATATCACCAATGAGATTCAAGCTTTCGTAGAACGCGGCGCAGCTGCATCACTTGATGGAAAAGCAGAAGTTGCTATCGTCGAAATCGGCGGCACTGTGGGTGACATCGAGTCGCTACCGTTCCTGGAAGCTGCGCGCCAAATGGGATTGCGCATGGGCCGCAATCAGGTTGCATATGTTCACCTGACTTTGGTGCCATACATTGCAACTGCGGGTGAACTGAAGACCAAGCCGACCCAGCATAGCGTACAGAAATTGCGTGAGATCGGTATCTTCCCGACAGCCTTGCTGTGCCGAGCTGATCGTCGTATTCCTGACGATGAGCGTGCCAAGATTTCCTTGTTTGCCAACGTGCGTGAGGAATGCGTTATATCCATGTGGGACGTGGATAGTATCTACAAGATTCCACAAGTGCTGCATGAGCAGGGATTGGACCGCATCGTGTGCGAAGAGTTGGCTATTGATGCGCCGCCGGCCGATTTGTCTGTATGGAACAACTTGATTACTGCGCAGGAAAATCCGCAGCATGAGATCACCATCGGTATGGTCGGCAAATATGTCGAGCTGACCGAGTCGTACAAATCGCTTATCGAGGCCATGCGACATGCGGGTATCCATACCTCGACGCGTGTGAACATAGAGTACCTGGATTCGGAAGATATCGAGACCACGGGGACGCAATGCCTGAGCAAACTGGACGCGATCCTTGTGCCTGGTGGATTCGGTAGACGCGGAACTGAAGGCAAGATAGCTGCAATCCGCTATGCCCGCGAGAACAGGATTCCGTATCTGGGAATCTGTCTCGGTATGCAACTTGCGGTGATTGAATACGCGCGGCATGTGGCGGATATGCAGGATGCAAACAGCACCGAATTTGACCTGGAAACCGAACATCCTGTCGTCGCATTGATCACGGAATGGCTGGATCGTGACGGCAAGGTTGCCAAACGCAGTGCCGATTCAGATATGGGGGGAACAATGCGATTGGGTTCTCAGCGCTGTCCGGTCAAGAGCGGCACGATGGCACAGAAGATATACGGCGACGAAGTGAACGAGCGTCACCGTCATCGTTTTGAAGTCAACAACCATTATGTTCCGGCTCTGGAGAAATCCGGTTTGATCATTTCTGCGCGTACGCCTTCCGAGGATTTGCCTGAGATGATGGAATTGCCGCAGAGCATGCATCCCTGGTTCGTTGGTGTGCAGTTCCATCCCGAGTTCACCTCCACTCCGCGTGAAGGCCATCCGTTGTTTAAGGCCTATGTGGAAGCTGCCGTGAAACATAAGGAAGCCGTATGAAGCTGTGCAACTTCGAAGCAGGACTGGATAAGCCACTATTCCTGATCGCCGGTCCGTGCGTGATAGAGTCAGAGCAGATGGCTATCGATACTGCCGGCCAGATGAAAGAGATTTGCGCGCAGCTTGGCATCCCTTTCATCTATAAATCTTCCTACGACAAGGCCAACCGCAGCTCGGGCAAGACATTCCGCGGCTTCGGTATGGAAGCCGGCCTGAAGATACTGGAAAAAGTGAAAGCGCAGATCGGTGTGCCGGTGTTGACCGATGTGCACGACGAGGACGAGATTGCGCCGGTCGCCAGCGTGGTGGATGTGTTGCAGACACCGGCTTTCCTGTGTCGCCAGACTGATTTCATCCACGCTGTGGCCAAGTCCGGCAAGCCGGTGAATATCAAGAAGGGCCAGTTCTTGTCGCCATGGGATATGAAGAACGTGGTCGACAAGGCGCGCGAAGTCAGCGGTGGTGACAACATCATGGTGTGCGAGCGCGGTGCTTCGTTCGGATACAACAATCTTGTATCCGATATGCGCTCGCTGGCGGTGATGCGCAACACCGGTTGTCCGGTCGTGTTCGATGCCACGCATTCAGTGCAGTTGCCGGGCGGGCAGGGCACCTCCAGTGGCGGTCAGCGCGAGTTCGTGCCGGTGTTGGCGCGCGCGGCGGTGGCCGCAGGTGTGGCGGGTGTGTTCATGGAAACGCACCCAGACCCCGCCAAAGCAATGTCCGATGGCCCCAATGCATTCCCGTTGGGACATTTGAAAGAGATGCTGCAGACACTCAAGGCGATTGATGCCTTGGTGAAGCAACAGGGGTTCATTGAAGAGAACATAAACTTGAAGAGTGTGTGAGAGAAGGAAATAGAGAATGAGTGCAATCGTTGATGTTGTAGCGCGTGAGATTTTGGATTCCCGTGGGAATCCGACAGTAGAAGCAGATGTGTTATTGGAGTCGGGCGTCATGGGACGTGCCGCAGTACCTTCCGGTGCTTCTACCGGTGAGAAAGAGGCGATCGAACTGCGTGATGGCGATAAGAAGCGCTATCTGGGCAAGGGCGTGTTGAAGGCTGTTGAGAACGTGAATACCGAGATCGCCGAAGCGATCATCGGCCTGGATGCCGAGAATCAGGCGTTCATCGACCAGACCATGATCGATCTGGACGGCACCGACACCAAGTCCCGTTTGGGTGCCAACGCGATCCTCGCCGTTTCCATGGCCGTGGCACGTGCGGCAGCAGAAGAGAGCGGCCTGCCGCTTTATCGCTACCTGGGCGGTGCTGCGCGCATGGAGATGCCGGTGCCGATGATGAACATCATCAACGGCGGTGCGCACGCTACCGGCGGTGCGGACATTCAGGAATTCATGATCATCCCGGTCGGCGCACAGAGCTTCCGCGAAGCGCTGCGTTGCGGTGCCGAAGTATTCCATGCGCTGAAGGCGATTCTGCATCATCGCGGTTTGACCACGACCGTCGGCGACGAAGGCGGCTTTGCACCGGCGCTGGGTTCCAACGAAGCCGCGCTGAAAGTCATCGTCGAAGCGATCGAGGCGGCCGGTTACGTGCCGGGTGCGGACGTGGCAATCGGTATCGATGCCGCAGCTTCCGAGTTTTACAAGGACGGCATGTACCATTTGAAGGCGGACGGCCTGACACTGACTGCCGCGCAGATCATCGACATGTACGCTGCATGGGTGGACAAGTATCCGGTCATCACTTTGGAAGACGGCATGAGCGAGCACGACTGGGACGGCTGGAAGGCTTTGACCGACCGCCTCGGCAAGCAGATCCAACTGGTGGGCGACGACGTGTTTGTGACCAATACCAAGATTCTGAAGGAAGGCATCAAGCGCGGCATCGCCAACTCCATTCTGATCAAGGTGAACCAGATCGGCACGTTGACCGAGACCTTCGCCGCCATCGAGATGGCCAAGCGTGCGGGTTACACAGCCGTGATCTCGCATCGTTCCGGTGAGACGGAAGATTCCACTATCGCCGATCTGGCCGTGGCGACCAATGCCATGCAAATCAAGACCGGCTCGCTGTCGCGTTCCGACCGCATGGCCAAGTACAACCAACTGCTGCGCATCGAAGAAGACCTCGGCGACAGCGCTTCCTACCCCGGTCGTGAGGCTTACTATCAGTTGGGCTGATGCGTGCCGTCACCTACATCCTGCTTGCCCTTCTCCTGCTGCTGCAATATCCGCTTTGGTTCGGGAAGGGAAGCTGGCTGAAGGTGTGGGACAACAACCTCCAGCTTGAAGCACAAAAATCGGCCAATGAACTTCTGCAACAGCGCAATGCTGTGGTGGATGCCGATGTGCGTGACTTGAAGGCCGGCAGCGATGCGCTCGAAGAAAGGGCGCGTAGCGAACTCGGCATGGTCAGACAGGGGGAGGTGTTCTTTCAGATCATCGGCGAGAATGCGGCCACCTCTGAGGTGACCGCCGCCCAGCCTGATATCAAGTGATTACAGTAGGGCGTTCTCGTCCTGTGCGCTTCACTAGTTCCGAGATATTCAAAGCGATACCGATCAACTCCTGCAACGCTTCTTGCGCATCAAGATGATGCTGTGCCGCATCGGCTTCATACGCTTCCAGATATACCCGCAACGTGGCCCCTTCGGTGCCTGTGCCTGACAGTCGATAGATGATGCGTGAGCCGTCGCTGAACAGGATGCGCACGCCCTGGTTTTTGCTCACACTGCCGTCCACCGTGTCGGTGTAGCTGAAATCATCGCAGGTCTGGATAGTGTATTTGCCGAAGGTTTTGCCGGTCAGTCCGGCAAAGCTGTCACGCAAAAGCTGCATCACACCGTTTGCTGCCTCGGTCGGCAAACCTTCATAGTCGTAACGGGAATAGAAGTTGCGTCCAAACTTCGCCCAATGTTCGCGCACGATAGATTCAACGGATTGCTTGCGCGCCGCGAGGATGTTGAGCCAGAACAACACCGCCCACAGCCCGTCTTTTTCGCGCACATGGTCTGAACCCGTACCGAAGCTCTCTTCACCGCACAGCGTGACCTTGCCGGCATCCATCAGATTGCCGAAGAATTTCCAGCCGGTCGGCGTCTCGTAGCAGGGGATGTTCAACGCTTTAGCCACGCGGTCTGCCGCCGCACTGGTCGGCATGGAGCGCGCGATACCGGCCAATCCTTGCCTGTAGCCCGGTACCAGAGCGGCATTCGCCGCCAGCAAAGCAAGACTGTCGGAAGGTGTCACAAAGAAGTGTTTGCCGAGGATCATGTTGCGGTCGCCGTCGCCGTCGGAGGCGGCCCCGAAATCCGGTGCATCGTCGCCATACATGATCTCGACCAGGTCGTGCGCGTAAGTCAGATTCGGGTCGGGATGGCCGCCGCCGAAATCTTCCAGTGGCACACCGTTCATCACGCTACCGTTTGTGGCACCCAGACGTTTCTCGATGATCTCTTTCGCATACGGGCCGTTCACGGCATGCATGGCATCGAACTTGATGCGGAAACCGCTCTTGAGCAGGCTACGGATCGCATCGAAATCGAACAGGGATTCCATCAACTCGGCATAGTCGTCGACCGGATCGATCACCTTGACCTTCATGTTGCCCAGCGTCGTTTCGCCCAATTCATCCAATGACACATCAGCCGCATCAAGGATGCGATAGGTCGTGATACTTTTGCTCTTGGAGAAGATCGCATCGGTCACCGTCTCGGTAGCCGGGCCGCCGTTGCCGCTGTTGAACTTGATGCCGAAGTCTTCCTTGGCGCCGCCGGGATTGTGACTGGCGGACAGGATGATGCCGCCCAAAGTTTTGTACTTGCGGATCACGCACGATGCAGCCGGCGTGGACAGGATGCCGCCGCGGCCGACCAGTACCGCGCCGAAGCCGTTCGCCGCTGCCATCTTCAGAATGATCTGGATCGCCTCGCGGTTGTAGTAGCGCCCGTCGCCACCCACAACCAGCGTCGCACCCTGCGGCGCAGCGATGCTGTCGAAAATGCTTTGTACGAAATTCTCCAGATAATGCGGCTGCTGGAATACCGGTACTTTCTTGCGTAAACCGGAAGTGCCGGGTTTCTGATCGGGGAAGGGCTGGGTGACAACGGTATGAACGCTCATATCTCTCCTTGTAGGGATTTTTGACCTGCGAACATCATACCATCGGCACATGACGTAAATTCAATCGCCCATGTCCTCAACAGGGGATGTGCGAGATAATCGGACATTCGTCATTCCAGCCACTTCCATGAAACCCGATAGCGCCCATCAGATACTCAGCGACACCTTCGGCTACAGCGCTTTCCGTGGCGCGCAGCAGGCTATCGTCGAACATGTCGGCAAGGGCGGCGATGCGCTGGTGTTGATGCCGACGGGCGGCGGCAAGTCGCTGTGTTACCAGATACCCGCGCTGATGCGCGACGGTGTCGGCATCGTGGTGTCGCCGCTGATCGCGCTGATGCAGGACCAGGTGGATGCGCTCAAGCAGTTGGGGGTATCCGCCGCCTTTTTGAATTCCAGTCTGGATGCGGATACCGCGCGCGAGGTGTCGCGGCAGTTGATGCGCGGCGAATTGAAGCTGCTGTATGTCGCGCCCGAACGCCTGATGACGGAAGGCTTCCTGAATCTGCTGGAGCGCATCCGGCAGGTGGGCGGCATCGGCCTGTTCGCCATCGACGAGGCGCACTGCGTGTCGCAATGGGGGCACGATTTCCGTCCAGAATACCGCGCGCTGACGGTGTTGCACGAGCGTTTCCCCGACGTGCCGCGTATCGCCCTCACCGCCACTGCCGATGCGCCGACGCGGCGCGAGATCATCGAACGTCTGGCGCTGGAGCAGGCGCAGCAGTTCGTCTCCAGCTTCGACCGTCCCAATATCCAATACCGCGTCGCGCTGAAGAACAATGCGCGCCAGCAGTTGCAGACCTTTCTTGAAACCGAGCATCCGGACGATGCCGGCATCGTGTATTGCCTGTCGCGCAAGAAGGTGGAAGAAACTGCCGCCTGGATTAAAGAGAAAGGCTGGGATGCGCTGCCGTATCACGCCGGTCTGGATGCCGCAGTGCGCAACAAGAACCAGAAAAGATTCCTGCGCGAGGAAGGGGTGATCATGGTCGCCACCGTCGCTTTCGGCATGGGTATCGACAAGCCCAACGTGCGCTTCGTCGCCCACCTCGATCTGCCCAAGAGCATGGAAGGCTACTATCAGGAAACCGGGCGTGCCGGACGCGACGGTCTGCCCGCCAATGCGTGGATGGCTTACGGACTGGGCGATGTGGTGTCGATGCGGCAGATGCTGTTGTCCGGCGATGCGCCGGAAGAGCGCAAACGCGTCGAACTGCAAAAGCTCGATGCGCTGCTCGGCTTCTGCGAATCCACCGCATGCCGCCACCAGACCATCCTGCGTTACTTCGGCGAAGAACATCCCGGCGATTGCGGGCAGTGCGACAACTGCCTGACACCGGTGGACACCTGGAATGCGACGCAGGCCGCGCAGATGGCGCTGTCCTGCATCTATCGCACGGGGCAACGTTTTGGTGTCGCGCATCTGATCGACGTGCTGTTGGGCAAAGCGACACCCAAGGTCGAACAATTCCATCACCAGCAACTCAGCACCTTCGGCATCGGCAAGGAATTGGCGCAGCAGCAGTGGAGCAGCGTCTATCGTCAGTTGACGGCAGGCGGCTTCATCGAAGTGGACATCGAAGGTTATGGCGGTTTGCGTCTGGCCGAAGCGGCACGTCCCGTGCTGCGCGGTGAGCAGGAAGTCTGGCTACGCCGCGATGCCGAACCCGCCAAGCGCACCTCCAGCAAAGCCGAACGCGGCTCGCGTCTGCGCGAAGCGTTCGCCGGTGCCAACGAGGATCCCTTGTGGCAGGCGCTCAAATCCAAACGCATGGAACTGGCGCGCGAACAGGGCGTGCCGCCCTATGTCATCTTCCACGACAGCACCTTGCTGGAGATACTCAACCAAAGACCGCAGACGCTGGACGCGATGGGACGCATCAGCGGTATCGGCCAGGCCAAACTGTCCAAGTACGGCGATGCCTTCTTGCAGGTGATGGAGGATGCCGCGAACGGCAGATGGCGGTCGCAAACATTGAAGCAGGTCAACAGATAGGGCAAGATGCGCCTCCAGATGAATTCGTATCAACCAACAAAAGAGAACTGACATGGGTGCACAGTGGAAAGCCAGACATAAAGAAGTCGCAGCGAACGCCAAGGGCAAGATCTTCGGCAAACTCGCCAAAGAGATCATGGTCGCCGCCAAAGGCGGGGCCGATCCCGACACTAATTCGCGCCTGCGTCTGGTCGTCGAGCAAGCCAAGAAAGCCTCCATGCCCAAGGACACCCTGGACCGCGCCATCAAGAAAGGCGCGGGCCTGCTGGACGGCGGCGCGCAACTGGAGCGTCTGGTGTACGAAGGCTTCGCCCCGCACCGCGTGCCGGTCATCGTTGAATGTCTGTCCGATAATATCAACCGCACCAAGTCCAGCATGAATGTGTTGTTCCGCAAGGGCCAGCTCGGCGCGGAAGGTTCCGTCTCGTGGGACTTCGACTATGTTGGCATGATCGAAGCCACGCCGAACAGCAAGGATGCCGATCCCGAAGTCGCCGCCATCGAAGCGGGCGCACAAGATATGGAACCCTCTGAAGAAGGCGCTACCTTGTTCATCACCGACACCACCGACCTGGATGCCGTGTGCAAAGCCTTGCCCGCGCAAGGCTTCACCGTGGTTTCTGCCCAGCTTGGTTATCGCCCGAAGAATCCTGTCACCATCACCAGCGATGCAGAGCGCGAGGAAGTGGAAGCCTTCCTCGAAGCGATGGACGGCGATGACGATGTGCAGAATGTTTATGTGGGGTTGGCTGGGTAGGGCTGTTTAATAGCCACTTCTGACAAACGAGAAACCATGCGCATTTTGCATACTTCGGACTGGCATCTCGGCCAGACGCTGCATGGTTTCGAGCGCAGCTACGAGCACCGGTGTTTTCTCGATTGGCTGGTCGATACCATCGCCGCCGAACAGGCGGATGCTTTGCTGGTTTCCGGCGATATTTTCGACAATGCCAACCCCTCCGCCGTCGCGCAAAAGCAGCTCTACCGTTTTCTGCAACAGGCCAAGGAGCGCGCGCCGCGGCTGAGCATCGTCCTCATCGCGGGGAACCACGATTCGCCCGGCAGGCTGGAAGCACCGGGGCCGTTGTTGGCGGTGTTCGACACCACGGTGGTGGGACATATTCGCCGCACGGACGATGGCGAAATCGACCCCGGTCAATTGGTCGTGCCGCTGAAAAATCGCGACGGGGAAATCGCGGTTTGGTGTATCGCGATCCCGTTCCTGCGGCCCGGCGATGTGCCGCGCGTCGAAGCGGAAGGCGATGCATACATAGAGGGCGTAGCGCTGCTTTACCGGCAGGCGCTCGAATATGTGCGGGCGCGCCGCCAGCCGGGACAAGCCATCGTCGCACTCGGACACTGCCACATGGTGGGCGGAAAGGTATCGGCGGAATCGGAACGGAATATCGTGATCGGCGGTGCGGAAGCCTTGTCTGCCGCAATCTTCGATCCGCTCATCGCCTATGCCGCGCTGGGGCATCTGCATCAGGCGCAAGTCGTGGGGAAGCAGGAGCATCTGCGCTACAGCGGCAGCCCGCTGCCGTTGTCGTTTGCGGAAATCGACTACACGCACCAGATTTTGCGCGTCGATCTCGACGGCGAGTCGGCGCAAAACATTGCCGCTATTCCGGTGCCGCGCGCGGTCGGATTGTTGCGCATACCCAAACAGCCCGCGCCGGTGGAAGAGGTGCTGGCCGCCTTGATCGCACTCGATTTGCCGGAAGCGTCCGGACTGCACACTCATCCCTATCTGGAAGTGCGCGTGCAACTGGATGCGCCCGAACCCGGCCTGCGCGCCCGCGTCGAAGCCGCGCTGGAAAACAAGCCCGTCCGCCTTGCGCGTATCGAAACCAGCGTCGCGAAAAATCCAGACGGGGCAGCCGCGCCCATTTCTCTTGACGACCTGCATCGTTTGCAACCCGAGGAAATTTTCAAACGGCTATACCAGAATAAGTACGGCAGCGATGCACCCGCCGAACAACTGGACGCATTCGCCGAGTTGCTGCATGAACCGGGTGAGAGCGCCGCACCATGAAAATTCTCGCGATACGCGGCAAGAATCTGGCTTCGCTGGCGGGCGAATTCGACATTCCATTTCAGCAGGAGCCGCTCGCTTCCGCCGGGCTGTTTGCGATAAGCGGGCCGACGGGGGCGGGCAAAAGCTCGTTGCTCGATGCGCTGTGCCTCGCTTTGTATGACGACACCCCGCGCCTGCTGAAGGCGGGCGGCGCGGGTGCCAAGCTGCCCGATGTGGCAGGCGAAACCGTCACGCCGCGCGATACCCGTACCTTGTTGCGGCGCGGGACGGCGGAGGGTTATGCCGAAGTGGATTTCGTCGGCAACGATCAGAAGGCGTACCGTGCGCGCTGGAGCGTGCGGCGTTCCAGAGGCCATGCTGAGCGAAAACTTCAGGCTATCGAAATGTCCCTGAAAAGTCTGCCGGATTTGCAGCCTATCGGCGGGGTCAACAAGGAAGTTAAAGCCGAAATCGCGCAGCGCATCGGGCTCAGTTTCGAGCAGTTCACCCGTTCGGTGGTGCTGGCGCAAAACGAGTTTTCCGCCTTCCTCAAAGCCGAAGAAAACGAGCGCGGCGAACTGCTGGAAACCTTGACCGGCAATGCCCTTTATACCGATATTTCCAAACGGGCCTACGAGCGCGCCAAAGCCGAGCAAGCAGCCTTGGCGCGGCTGAATGATCGTCTCGCCGACCAGAAACCGTTGAGCCAGGAAGATCGCGCGCAACTCGATCTGGAAAGCAAGCAAGCCGATGAGACGCTCGCAACGGCAGAGTCTCGCAAGCAAAGTCTAGCCGAGCATCTGCGCTGGCATGAGGCTGCTGGCAAGGCGCTGGAGAGCGAGCGGCTGGCGCGAGAAGAATGCGACAAGTCGCTGGCCGTGCAGCAGGCCGCAGCGTCTCGCCGGGCCGGTTTCGAACGCGTCGAAGCGGTGCAAGCGGCACGCCCGTTGCAGGATAGTTGCGAACGTATAGAAACCGGCATCGCGCGTACGCAGCTCGAAGCCGGCAATGCCGCCGTCGAGTTCGAACGGGCAGTACTCACGCTTGCTGCGGCAACCGAATTGCGCAATGCGAGTCGGCAGGCGTTGATCGACGCGGAGCAACGGCAAGTCGCCGCAACTCCCGATCTCGAACGTGCGGCGGCGCTTGACACGCAGCTCGAAACCCTCCTGCCGCTGCATAGTCAAGCGAGCCAACTGCGGGACGAGGCGTGCGCCGCTGCAACCCTTGCGCAGCAGGCGCTTCAGTCGCATATCCGGCAACACGCGGCGATGCAGGAGGAGCAGACACAGTCCGAAACGTGGCTGGCGCAACATGCCGATCTGAAAACGCTCGCCGATGACTGGCTGCGCTGGGATACGCTGCTAAAACAAGCCGCACAGCTTGCGCAAGAACAGGCCGGTTTCGATGCGGCCTGCTCGGTCGCGCAACAGGAGGAAGCGCGGCTGGAGCAAGCCGCAGTGGCGGCCAAGTCCGCATTCGATGCGGCAGCGCAGGCGATGCGTTCGGCGGAAAACAGTCGCGGGAAGGCGCAGGCGACGCTGGACGGATTCGACATTCCGGCAAGGCTGGTGCGCAAGCAAGTCGGCGAGGCCAGACGCGACTCGCTGATCTCCGCCGAGCGGCTGTGGCGCGATTTGGCGGATAAGCTGGCGGAGCAAACCAAGCTGAACGGTGAGCTCGGCGGTCTTGAGGAAGCCATCAAACAAGCCGATTCAGCGCTGAGTCTGTTGCAGCAACGCATACCCACCGCAAGCGCGCAACTCGCCCAGGCCGAGCGTTCGCTCAAAGCCGCCGAGGCGGCTTGCGCGGAGAGCGTCGAAACATTGCGTGCAGCGCTCGTGGAGAATGAAAAGTGTCCGGTTTGCGGCGCACGGGAGCATCCATACCGCAGCGACAGTCCGCAACTGCATGCCATGCTGGACAGTCTGCAAACCGAGGTGGCGCAATGCCGAGAGCGCGTGCAGCAGTTGCAGCGGAAGCAGACGACCAACAGCACGCGAGCCGAAGATGGTCGCCGCAAGTTGGAGGTCATCACGCAGCAACTGTTCGATCTGGACGAGGGTATTCAAGTCAGTCGCGCGGCATGGGAATCACATGCGCTCGCCGGTGAACTGGGCAATATTGATTCCGGCGCGAGGTTGGGTTGGATGCGCGATCAACAGCAAGTGGTGCGAGAACAGTTGGGAGCCATTGCCGACGAAGAGCAAGCCGAACGCGATGCCGCGCTCGCCAGAGACCGGGCGCAAGCCGGATACGACAGCGCGAACAAAAAACACGAGTCCTGCAAAGATGCGGTAACCGCAACGCAGGCTGCGCTGGAAAAAGTCCGCGCCGGACTCGAGGCCGGTCATGATAAATGCACCGATGCGGCCCGGCGGCTGGATGCAATCCTTGCGGAACTCGATGCTGCCTTCTCCGAACAGAGCTGGATGGAAATGTGGCGCGATGCGCCGGAGGTGTTCCATGCTCAGTGCCGCGCCGATGTCGGGTCATGGCAGACTCAACTCAAGTCGCGTGATGAGTTCAGGGTTCAACTGGGCAAGCTGGAGGTCGAACAGGTGGCGTTGCAGACCACGCAAGCTAAAGCGGGTGAGGATGCCGGTCGCGCAATGGCGGAATTCACCGCAAGCGCCGCCAAGATCGAAGAGATCAAAACTGCCCGCAATGCTTTGTTCGAGGGGATGGCGATTACTCAGGTCAAGGCCGAACTGGCTAATACAATCGAAGCTGCGAAAAAGAAACTCGCCGAACGGGAAGAATCGATGCGCAAAAACGCTGGCGACCAGACCCGCTTGCAGGAGGCACGCGATCAGGCAGGCAAGCGGCTGGCAACGTTGAAACAGGATTTCGATGGAGCCGTCGCAGCACTGGAAAATTGGATAGGCCAATTCAATTCCTCGCATCCTGCATCGGCCATAGACAAGGAACAATTGCGGACGCTGCTAGCGCTTCCGGCGGACTGGATCAAAGACGAACGCCAGCAGCTTCAATCCATCGACACCGATCTACAGAACGCAAAAGCCGTATTGCAAGAACGCTCCGTACAGCGGGAGGCTATCGAGCAAAGCCGACCAACCGCAGACAGCGCGGATGAAGTGGAGGAAGCGTTAGCGCTGCTCGAAAGCGAGCGACAAATCGCCCACGAGTCCGCCACCGCGCTCAAGCTCGCCATCGCCCAGGATCGATCCCGCCGCGAACAAGCGGCATCTCTGCTGACCGACCTCGGCAAACAAGAGGGCGAGTATCGGCTGTGGGGCCAACTCAACGAGTTGATCGGCTCCGCCGACGGCAAAAAATTTCGCAACTACGCCCAGCAATTCACGCTGGATGTGCTGCTGGGCTACGCCAACCGCCATCTGGCCGAACTAGCCCGCCGCTATCGTCTCGAGCGCATCCAGGACACCTTGGCGCTGATGGTGGTCGATCAGGATATGGGCGACGAACCGCGCTCGGTGCACTCGCTCTCCGGCGGCGAATCTTTTTTGGTCTCGCTGGCGCTTGCGCTGGGACTGGCATCCTTGGCATCGAATCGGGTGCGGGTCGAATCGCTGTTCATCGACGAAGGCTTCGGCAGCCTGGACGCCGAAACCTTGTCCGTCGCCATGGATGCGCTCGACGGCCTGCAAGCAATGGGCCGCAAGGTTGGTGTCATCTCGCATGTGCAGGAAATGACGGAACGGATTTCGACCAAAATTTTGGTGCAACGGCTGGCTGGCGGAAAAAGCCAGGTTCTGATTGCCTAGCTGATCCAGCTGATCAAGGACGGGAAAGCTGCTTTAGTTGACGACACAAACTTGAACCCCGTATATTCCTGCCCCATGCAAACGCAATTTATTTCCGCCGAATCCATTCACGCCAAGCGACTGTGGCTAGCCATGCGAGCCCACAGCCGCCGCGTGTTCCTGTTTTAACGATTTATTCAAACGGGCAACAGCGGGTCTTCCGTTGTTGTCCTTATCCAAGACCCGTTTAGCCGATACTCAAGGGTCTTACATCATGACAAATCAAACTCGCAGTAGCTTCGCCCAACGGGATGTTTTGCTCGGCGTCGTCTTCGCGCTGCTGGCCGCAGTCGGTTTTTCGGCCAAGGCGATCCTGGTGAAACTGGCGTATCTGGGCAGTGTGGATGCGGTGACCTTGCTGGCCTTGCGCATGGTGTTCGCGGCACCGTTCTTCATCGGCGTGGCGATCTGGTCGCGTCGGCATCATGCAGCGCCGATGGATACGCATGATCGATTGCTGGTGG
>WOZO01000011.1 GCA_011620315.1 Sideroxydans sp.
GGCGACGGGTCATCGTCGAAAGCGACGAACTTCCAGGCGTTGCAACCCCTGTCCGCGGCGTGAGCGCGCAGCACTTGTGTGCGCCGCCGCGGTGACCGCAGATGCACATGCTCGCTGGGACACGCCACCAGATGGCGGCCACAGCCCGCAGCACCCCACCAATATCGTCGTTTCCGACGATGCAAGCGCTCCGGATCCGGCGCAGATTCCGTGCTGTCGGGAAACGTCGTCGCCACGTCCGATCGATCGATCGACTCTAAACGCCATGCCCCCGGCGCGGGTTGTCGGGCGATGGATCCGGATGCAAGGGGCTACAGGCTTGCCCCGCCCGCAGGTACGCCCCAGACATTGCAGGAAGTCCATTCATGCTCGGATTGATGCAAGACAGGCCTTTGCTGATTTCGTCGCTGATCGACTACGCGGCGACGTTCCATCCGCACACGGAAATCGTCTCACGCAGCGCGGAAGGCCCGCTGCATCGCACCAATTACAGCGAGGTCAGGCGCAGGGCCAGGCAGATCGCCAATGCCTTGCCGGGTCTGGGGGTTGGCCCGTCGGACCGCACCGCCACCTTGGCGTGGAATACCTGGCGCCACCTGGAGCTTTACTACGGGATCTCCGGTAGCGGCGCCATATTGCACACTGTCAATCCTCGCCTGTTTGCAGAGCAGATCACGTACATCATCAATCACGCCGAAGACAAGGTGTTGTTCTTCGACATCACCTTCAGCGACATGGTCGCGAAGCTCGCTCCCACACTGAAAACGGTCACCCACTATGTAGCCCTCACCGACCGCGACCACATGCCGGCGATCGATGTGCCCAACCTTCTTAGCTACGAGGACCTGCTGGCCGCACAAAGCGACGACTTCGAGTGGCCGCTGTTCGATGAGCGCACCGCATCCTCGCTGTGCTACACCTCGGGCACCACCGGCGATCCCAAAGGGGTGCTTTATTCGCATCGATCCACGGTGCTGCACTCGATGATGATCTGCACCAGGGACGGCATGGCATTCGGCGCCCAGACCAGCCTGCTGCTGGTCGTGCCCATGTTCCACGCCAACGGTTGGGGGGCGCCTTATGCGGCTGCATTGGCGGGAGCCAAGCTGGTGCTCCCCGGCCCCCGCATGGATGCGGAGAACCTGTACACATTGATGCGTGACGAGGGCGTTACTTTCTCCGTGGGTGTACCCACCATATGGCTCATGTTCCTGCAGTACCTGGACGAACATCCGGAAATAGACCGCCGCGGGCTCCGGCTGGAAGGCATTGCGGTCGGCGGCTCGGCGTTGCCGGCAACCGTCATCGAGCGCTTTGATCGGGACTTGGGCGCTCGTGCAGTGCAGTTGTGGGGCATGACCGAAACCAGCCCCCTGGGCGTATCGAATTTCAATTTGCTTCCTCACCATGCGGCGCTTCCGCCAGCTGCTCAGCTGGCGTTGAAGATGAAGCAGGGCCGGGGAGTGTGGGGTGTGGAACTGAAGATCGTCGACGACGCGGGGCAGCCGCTTCCATGGGACGGCTCAACTTCCGGCAACCTGATGGTGCGAGGCCCATGGATCGCCAGCGGCTACTACAAGGGCAAGAGCGAAATACTGGATGCCGAGGGCTACATGCCCACAGGCGATATAGCCACGATCGACCCGGAGGGCTACTTGCAGCTGGTCGACCGCTCCAAGGATGTGATCAAGTCCGGCGGCGAGTGGATCTCGTCGATTGATCTGGAAAACACCGCGGTGTCGCACCCAGGCGTCGCCGAGGCGGCCGTCATTGGCGTCACCCACCCCAAGTGGCAGGAGCGACCGCTGCTGCTGGCCGTTCGCAGCTCGGTCGGCAAGCCGGTGACACGCGAAGAGCTGCTGGCGTTCATGGAAACGCGCGTCGCCAAGTGGTGGCTGCCGGACGACGTGGTGTTCGTCGAGACGCTTCCGCACACCGCTACCGGCAAGCTGCTCAAGACCAAATTGCGGGAGCAATACAAGAATCACCAACTGGGAACCTGAGGGATCAGATCGATCAGGTCCCATGCCTTGTGCCGGTCGCGAATCGGCTCGTCCAAAACCAACAAAAGGGGAGACACTAGCTATGCCAACTATGCCAAAGACCAGGAAAATGTCGCTAATCACCCGCTGCCTCGTCACCGGAGGCATCGGCATGCTGGCATCGGCTCCGGCCCTTGCCGGGCCGCCTTTCTCCAATATTGAAGGCGCCAGCGGTGGCGGCCTCAATGTAACCGCCGAAATCGCCAATCCGATTGCCAAGCCCGGCGAAGGACTGAATGGATCCTCCGTTGTCGGCATACCGCAAGTTGGCGTGTGGTACGTGAATCTTCCCGACTCCAACCTTACGTGGACCGCCCAGTCGGCTCAGATGTCTTTCTTCAACCGCTTCGAGGTGGGGCTCAGCCACAGCAATGTGGATGCCAGCAAGGCCACCGGGGAGGGTTCGGTCAATTTCACCACGATCACGGCCAAGTTGCAGGTCATCAAGCCCGGGCAGTTTGGCGCATTGACCCCAGCTTTTGCGGTGGGCTACATTGACAAGAACACCGACAATGCCACAAGGATACCCAGCTCCGTTCCTGGTATTGGCGGTACGCGGCTGTACCCGGATGACAGTGGTGGTGATTACTATGCGGTACTCACCGAAACGTTCTACAAGAACGTAGGCCTGCCATTGCCGATTCTTCTCAATGTAGGCATGCGTCGGACCAAGGCTTATCTCATGGGGGTCGAGGGTTTCGGCCAGAAGTGGGACAACCCCTATTTCGCTTCCATCGGCGTAGGTCTGCCTGCGCCCAAATTCATGACAGGGCACCTGGCCCTGGGTGCCGAATACGCAGACTCCACCAATGTAGGCCGCGACCGCCTTGGTCGGCCGATGAAGACTGCGCGGATGTACGACATTACCTTGGCCTGGTTGCCGACACCCAAACTCACTTTCGTAGCCGCCTATCTTAATAACGGGTCGAAGAATATCTACGACGGACTTAAGGCCGGGCAAAACCCCAGCCAACTGGGGGAGGGTTTTGTGCTCACCGCCCAGTATCAGTTCTAAGCCAAAGGACCGCGACAGGATCGAGAGCTGCCGGCGGGAGAGACTTCTCTCATCGTGCGGAATAGGTGCAGATAGCTGCGGCTGACGGGCAGCACCTCATGGCGTTCCTTCAGGTGAATGCCGGCAGTCTCGTTGTCGCCGCGGATGGCGTCACTGTCGGGCTGACGATTGAAATCCCACTACTGAAATGCTTTGCCAGTTCGATCAGGGATATCGGTGATCTGTGCGGCAGATGATAGGTGCTGTTGAAGTTTGTGTGGGTTGTCAGACATGAGGGTGACCGCCGCGGTCGAGCTTGCCGGCGATCTGAAGTTCGGCACTAACCAGGATTTCATATTACGCAAGAAATGGCATGATGAAGGCTGCGTAGCAGATCGAGTAAAAGCAAGAACTTTTCTCGGTTCCTGGTTACGCATCTGACGCGGCCCCACGGGAACCTGCCAGGGCGGCGTACTGAGGCGTCTCGCGGCACGTCGCGACCGGCAGCGCGTCGTCGCAGCGCGTCATCCCATCAGCGACCGCTCAAATGAAAGTGAGTAGTTCCACAGGCAGATGCCCGGCCGCATTGAAACTGCGTATGCTCGCTCGCCCGCCACTGAACGCGACTTCGGTGAGCGCGGCATTGTGCATGGCCTGGGTGAAATCGAAAATCCGCGCAGGTGGCAATGCCAACGCTTGGCATATCAGTGCGGCAATCGTGCCGGCACTGGTGACTGCCAGCAGGCGCTGCCTAGGTCCATGCTCTGTCTGCAGTCGCCGCAGCCAGTGGCCGACTACAGCGTAGAATTCGGCAGCAGCTCGACAGCCGGGGATGGTGCTGCCGGCTGACCAGTGCTGTATTTCGCGCAGATACAGCGCCAGCTGCTCGCTGCGGGTCTTCGGCCAGCTGCCCCCGCTGGCCTCATGTCGTTGCCGTGCCGATACCAGCAACGCGCCACCATCGGCGAATTCGTCCAGCGCCGACTCGACCTCGATCTTCACCGGCCGAGGCCAGGCCGCAAGCACGGCCTCGGCACTCTGGCGGTGGCGTCGGCGCGGGCCCACCAGCACCCGGTCAAACGTCATGCCGCGCGCGGCCAGGAATGCACCGGTGCCCCGTGCCTGGCGTTCACCCAGCTCGGACAGGCGGTCATAGTCGTCACCGCCAAACATCGCCTGCCCATGGCGCAGCAGTATCAGGCTGGACATGAGGGTGAGTGCCTGAAAGATGCGTGACTTGCCATGCGATTCCTCAAAGATCGGCTACCTCGTGCAGTGGCTGTGCACCATTGACTGCGAGCCCCATCGGAGCGGTCAACACCCGCGCGTGATGGGCATGTCCATCTCCTCGCGCTGCACCGCGTGCTTGGCGAGCTCGAGCTTGGCGATGGCGTTCCGGTGCACTTCGTCGGGGCCGTCGGCCAGGCGCAGCGTGCGCTGATTGGCGTAGCTGTGCGCGAGCGGGGTCACCTGCGAGAGGCCCGCGCCGCCCCAGGCCTGGATCGCCCAGTCGAGCACGCGGCAGGCGACGTTGGGGACCACGACCTTGATCATCGCGATCTCGGCCCTGGCCGCCTTGTTGCCGACCGTGTCCATCATGTAGGCGGCTTTGAGCACGAGCAGCCGCGCCTGCTCGATCAGGCAGCGCGACTCGGCGATGCGCTCGTGCCAGATGCCCTGCGCGGCGATGGCCTTGCCAAATGCGATGCGACTGTTGAGACGCTGGCACATGAGCTCCAGCGCCCGCTCCGCGGC
Source organism: Sideroxydans sp. (assembly GCA_011620315.1). Lineage (GTDB taxonomy): Bacteria > Pseudomonadota > Gammaproteobacteria > Burkholderiales > Gallionellaceae > Sideroxyarcus. The sequence continues at coordinate 4,792 of WOZO01000011.1, forward strand.
ACCGATCGAACGCATGCAGTGGTGGATGCGGCCCGGCCCCAGTCGGCCCTGGGCGATCTCGAAGCCGCGGCCTTCGCCGAGCAGGATGTTGGTCGCGGGCACGCGGACGTTTTCCAGCTCGATTTCCATGTGGCCGTGCGGCGCATCGTCGAAGCCGAATACCGACAGCGCCCGCACGATGTGGATGCCGGGGCTGTCGGCGGGCACCACGATCATCGATTGCTGGGCGTGGCGCGCAGCCTCCGGATTGGTCTTGCCCATGACGATGTAGACGGCGCAGCGCGGGTCGCCGGCGCCCGAGGACCACCACTTGCGCCCGTTGATGACGTAGTGGTCGCCGTCGCGCTCGATGCGGCACTGGATGTTGGTGGCATCGGAGGAAGCGACCTCAGGCTCGGTCATCAAGAAGGCGGAGCGGATCTCACCGCGCAGCAGCGGTTCCAGCCAGCGATCCTTGAGTGCCTCGCTCGCATAGCGCTCCAGCGTCTCCATGTTGCCGGTATCGGGCGCAGAGCAGTTGAACACCTCCGCGGCCCACAGCACGCGGCCCATGATTTCGCATAGCGGCGCGTACTCCAGGTTGCTCAGGCCCTCCGGTGCGCGCGGCGAGTTGGGCAAAAACAGGTTCCACAGCCCGGCGGCGCGCGCCTTGGGCTTGAGTTCCTCGATCAGTCGCGTCGGCACCCAGGCATTGCCGGCAGCGCGATTGGCTTGCACTTCCGCTTCGAAACGATCCTCGTTGGGGTAGATGTATTCATCCATGAACGCCATCAG
>WOZO01000048.1 GCA_011620315.1 Sideroxydans sp.
AAAGTCGCAGCCAAGAAGCCGGCAGTCAAGAAAGTCGCAGCCAAGAAGCCGGCAGCGAAAAAAGTTGTCGCAGCCAAGAAGCCGGTAGCAAAGAAGCCCGCGACTCGCGCAACAGCATCCAGGAAGCCGGCAGCAAGTGCTGCAGCGAAAAAGCCTGCAGTCAAAAAAGCCGCAGGGAAAGGCATTCTCGGCGCCTGAGCTTGGTAGATTGGGGCGGGCGCCGAGCGGTTGCGTTTCGCCCTTTCTACTGCTCTTGCTTCACCGGGAAGCGCCGATCTTCACGCATTCCCATTGTGATTCTGTCGTACAGCATTTGAATGAAAATTCAGGGCGCGCAACCATGCGTGCTTTTTTGTTGCGTCCGCATGGAGCGGCGCAAGTAATCAGATCAGGAAGATGGTTGCCAGACCGAGGAAGATGAAGAAGCCGCCGCTGTCGGTGATGGCGGTCAGCAGCACGCTGGCTCCGATGGCAGGGTCGCGCCCCAGACGTTGCATCATCAGCGGTATGCCGATGCCGACCAGCGCGCCCAGTGTCAGGTTGAGCATCATGGCGGCAGTCATGACAACCCCGAGCGCGATGCTGTGATACAGGAAGTAGGCGAACAGCCCCGCGAAACCTCCCCATACCAGACCGTTCAATCCGCTGATGGCGAGTTCTTTCAGCATCAGGCGCTTTGCGTTGCCCTGATTGATCTGGCCGAGCGCAAGCGAACGGATGATGATGGTTGTCGTCTGGTTGGCCGAGTTGCCCGCGATGCCGGCCACGATGGGCATCAATGTGGCGAGTGCCACCATCTGCGCGATGGTCTGCTCGAATTCGCCGATCACGCGTGATGCAAAGAAGGCGGTCGCGAGATTCAGCGCCAGCCAGGGCCAGCGGTTCTTGGCAGACTTCCACACCGAGGCGAAGATGTCTTCCTCTTCGAGCAGGCCGGCCTGGTTGAGCAGTTCGGTATCGGACTCTTCGCGGATGTAATCGAGCACCACGTTCACGGTCACGCGACCGAACAATTTGCCGTCTTCGTCCACAACCGGGGCCGACACCAAGTCATAGCGCTCGAATGCCTGCGCCGCGTGTTCCGCTTTCTCGTCCGGTTGCAACTTGATGACGTCGGTGATCATCAGTGTGCGCACTTCGGTCTCCGGTTCATTGACCACGATCAGATTGATCGGCAGCACACCTTTGAAACGTTCGTCGCGGTCGACAATGAACACCTGGTCGGTATGGTCCGGCAGTTCGTCGAAGCGGCGCAGATAGCGCGACACGGTTTCCAGTGTCACGTCTTCGCGCACATGCACCATATTGAAGTCCATCAGCGCGCCTACCGAGTCTTCCGGATAGGACATCGCGGCGCGCAGTTGTTCGCGCTCCTCGATAGGCAGCGACTTGAACACATCGCGGATCACATGCTGCGGCAGGTCGGGGGCGAGGTCGGCGATCTCGTCGGTGTCGAGTTGCTCGGCCGCTTCGCGCAGTTCGTCGCGGCTCATGGTGGCGATCAGCGATTCGCGCACCGCGTCCGAAACCTCGATCAAAATCTCGCCGTCGCGGTCGGCTTTGACCAGATTCCACACCAGCAGACGGTGTTCGATCGGCAGCGCTTCCAGAATGTAAGCGATGTCGGCAGGGTGCAGTTCTTCCAGTTTGTCGCTCAGTTCCGCCAGATGCCGCTTGTGCAACATCTTGTCCAGCAACTCGTGGCGTTCATCGCGCGGAAGTTCCTGGTTGTGAACCACGGTTTCAACCAGCGCCTGTTTATCCAGCAGGTGCTGAACCTGGTGCAGATGTTCCTGCACGTTGTCAGTGTGGTGTTGTTCGTGGTTCTCGGTCATGGCGCACCTCGAAAAAATTGCGCGCTATTGTAAGGAAAATAGCCGGGGGGCGTCACGGTATCTCGGCATCCGGCATGCGGTCGAGAATGATCAGCGTCTTGCGCAGCATGCCGTCGGCCTGCCGGTGCCGGTCGTAATAGCGCGGATTGGGCACCATGGCGGCGAGCCGGGCGGCCTGCTCTGGCGAGAGCTTCGCGGCGCTGACGCCGAAGTAATGGCGGGCTGCCGCTTCCGCGCCAAACACGCCGTTGCCCCATTCGATCACGTTCAGATAGATCTCGAAGATGCGCTGTTTGTCCATCACCGCTTCCAGCATCAGCGTGATGAAGACCTCCTCGCCTTTGCGCCACGGTGTGCGCTTGGTGGAAAGGAACAGGTTCTTCGCCAGCTGTTGGCTGATGGTGGAACCGCCGGCGACGATCTTGCCCCGCTTCAGATTCTTTTCATACGCTTTCTGGATGCCGTCCCAATCAAAACCTTCGTGGTCGACGAACTTCGCATCCTCGGCGGCGATGAGGGCGCGCTTCAGATTGCCGGAGATCTTTTTGTAGGGCACCCACTTGTACTTCAGTACAGCCTTGGGATCCTTGTCCTGCATCACTTCCAGCCGGTCATCCATGAAGGCACTGGTGGACGGATCGAACTTGACCCACCAGCAGATATGGGCGAACAGCCATAGCTGGTACAGCACGAATAACAGCAACAGCGCCAGCAGGAAGCGCCAGAGGAGACTGCGCATGGGTTTCATCACTTGTGCAGGGCGTCGAGTACGGGGCGGGTGTCAGGACGTACGCCGCGCCAGATGAAGAACGCCTCGGCGGCCTGTTCCACCAGCATGCCGAGACCGTCAGCCACCTGAGCGCCTTGGTCGCGCGCGAATGCCATGAAGGGTGTTTCGCGTCCGTACATCATGTCGTAGGCGAGGGCGTTGGGAGTGAAGATGGATTCAGGTAATGGTATTTGACTGTCGGTTAAGCCAGCTGAGGTGGCGTTAATCACTATGTCGAATTGTTTTTCCAATAGCCCTTCATAACTACAGCTAGCCATGCGAAATCTCTTCGCAAGGAAATGCGCTTTATCTTCAGTACGATTCGTGATGGTGATATTTGCACCTGCCCGACGAAGCGGGGACAGTACTCCTCTCGATGCTCCGCCAGCGCCTACCAACAAGATATTTTTTCCTTCTAAATCAATATTCAGATTTTCTTCCAAATCACGAACAAGACCAGAGCCATCTGTATTTTGGATTTGAATTCGATTTCCGGAAAACGATAGAGTGTTTGCGGCCATGGCATTTTCAGCATCTTCAGAGCAGATGACTTGCATTCCTTCAGGGAGCAATTGAAAAGCTTGTTGCTTGAACGGCACCGTCACATTGCAGCCCTTGTAACCTGCATTGCGCAGTCGCTCGATGGTCGCGGCGAACCCGTCCAGCGGCGCTTCGATGGCTTCATAGCTGATGTCCTGTCCGGTCTGTGCGGCGAACATGCGGTGGATCAGCGGTGATTTGCTGTGCGAGATGGGGTTGCCGATGACGGCGTAACGGTCGGTCATGCTGGTACGGATCAGGGTAGGACCGCGGATTGCGGCATCAGGCCGAGAGTATAAATGCCCGGCTGAGTTTCAGGGCCGATGTAATGCAGTAGTTCGTTCAGTTCTTCCTCGGCACCCGCTGCCGCCCGGGCCGTGCCATTGATCTGCACGCCCTGGACCGGATCGAGATGCCCGCGCGCTTGCAATTGCAACTTGCCGCCTTGCGTGCCGAGGCTGGCTTCCAGCTTTTGCCCGTCACCCTGCAAGACGATGCGGTAATCGCCCAGCGGTGCGATGGGTGACAAGCCGGAGGCGGCATGCAGCCAATCCACCGTGATTTGACCGAGCATGCCGCGCGCATCCAGTTCCACATGCTCGGCATGGGCTTGCAGCGCGCCTTGCAAACGATAGGGGCGAAGTTGTGGAGCGGCCACTTCAAGCAAGGCGGCCGGCAGGTCCAGGCGCAGATCGTCTATGTCCAGGCGCGCAAGCAAAGGACGCAATCGCAATGTCATCGGTTCGTATGCACCCGCCTGCAGTTGCATGGCCGCCTTCCAAGGCTGCAACTGCCAGCGGTATGCGCCCAGAGAGCGGATGCCGGACGTGTTCTGCAACAGCAGGATGCCCGTGCCTTGCCACAACAAACCCTGCGTGCGAGCCAGCATGAGTTGCCCGCCGCTGGCGCGTTCCAGCATGTAGCCCATCAGCGACGACGGCGCGAGCGCAAGCAGGCTGACGAAGAACACGCTGCCGAACAGCAGCGTCAGCGACACGCGACGGCGCAGGCTCACTGGTCGGCCCCGTTGCTCAGCACGGCCTGGATCTTGACCTGCCCCGGCACGGGCGAGGCGGAAAGCATGGCGCTCGCCACGCGGATGTGCTGGGTGCGTTCCACAGTGTGCAGCCATTGCAGCCATTGCTCGAATGCGAGCGCTTCCGCGCTGATGTGCACGCTGTTCTGCTCGCCCGGCGTGACGATCATGCTCAAACCAGATTCGCCCGCGCTGCGTTGCACCGCCGACTGCAGGGCATTGCTGTCGAGCACGGCCAGTTGCGCGCGCTGGCGCAGGTTCTGCACCTCGCCGGCCTGCATCGCCATCTGTCCGGCCTGGGCGCGCAGTGCGGGCAAACCGGCTTGCAACTTGGGCAGCGCGTCGTGCGCGGGTTGCCATAACAAACCGTAGGCCAGCAGCGGCAACAACACCCACGCGCCGCGGCGGACGGTCTTTTGCTCGGCGGCGCTGAGCGTGTCCCAGTGCGCGGTTCTCAATTGTGCGAAGCGCGTTCTCATCGTGCACCTCCTGCCGAGACGCGCAGTTGCAGGGTCTGCGTCGACCCGGCGGTCTGGGTGTCGGTCACCTGCAATGACAAGCCCGTTTCGGCGATACGCCGACGCAGCATGTCGACGGCATTCGCGCCGCTCAGACGCATCTCCACATCCAGCTTGCCGCCGTCATAGCGCACGGTATTCAACACTCTCCCGGGCAGTTCGTCCGTGGCGACCGAGAATTTTTCCAGCAGGGGCAGGAAGTCGGCATCGTCTGCCACGCCCGCCGCATGGCGCAAACGCGTCACATTGCGGCGCATCTGCAACGGGGCATCGACCACGACCGCATCGGCACCGAAGGTTTCGCGGAAGGTGTCGCTCATCGCATTCGACAACTGTCGTTTTTCATGCGCGAGCACGGCCCACTCCAGATTTGTCAGCGCCGCTTCGACGCAAAACAGCAGCAGCAACACCATCAACGCGGGGCGCAACACCGGCCACAGTTCGCCGATGCGCGGCGGCGGCGTGAACTTGCCCCACAACAGATTGGGCGCGTCGGCGGGAATCTCCGCCTTGCGCCAGTCGAAATGCTGCCGCTCGAACAACACCGGCACCTTGATGCCCCGGTCCGGCGCTGCCACATCGCTGCCGAGTGTGAATAGCCGCAAAGCAGCGGGGGCGTGCTGTTGCATGGACAATTGCAGCAGCGCCGGCATGCGCGTATCGCTGCCGACATCCAACGCGCCGCCCAGATGTCCGGCCATCGCAATGAAGCCGCGCGTGCCGTCCCATGCCACGCTCCATTCTTCGTTGCGTTGCGGCAGCAGGCAGAACTCCGGCACGACACGACGCAGGCGCAACTTGGCGGTAGAACAGGCGGCGAGGAAGCGCGACAGCCAACCCTTGTCCAGTGCGTAGAGCACGGTGCGCCCGTCGGCGAGTTTGCTGCCCGGCGTGACGTGAACCGCACTCACATCGTCGAGCAGGCCGTCTTCCAGCACGAAGGGCAGTGCGGTCTCCAGCTTGTTGCGTTTCAGTTTGGGGAGTGCGGCGGCGGTGGCGAGTACGCGGTCGGAAGCGACGATGGCGATCACATCGTCCGCATGCGGCATCGAGGCCAATGTGCCGCTGCCCGCGTCGCGCTGCGTGCCGTTGTCATCGAGCAGCACCCAGGCGCAATTCGAAGCAGCATCCTGCCAGTGTGCGGTGAGATAGATACGCAGCTTCATTGCAGACTTTTCCTCACTTGTTTCGCCCAGATCCCGTTTCGCTTCAGCAATGCATGCACGGATGATTCACCATCGCCCTGTGTGGCGTATCCGGTCACCATGAAGTATTGGCTGGCCACAGCCAGATTCTCCGATCCGCTGCGCGGTATGCGCAACTGTTGAAAGAATTCCGTCGTATTCTTGAACGGTGTCGATTGTATCTGCAAGTGGATGCGCCGAGCTTCCTGCAGGTCCAGGCCCGGTATGACCGCGATCAATACTTCCGGCGGGGCGAAGTTCACGTTCAGCGGCGTATTCGATTCCGGCAGCACGCTCACATACGGTTCCAGCCGCTTGATGAGGCCGGCATCATAGCCTTTCACCCATGCCAGTTCGCCGATGTCCGACAGCATGCGGTTGGCGCAGCGGTAAGGATGTTCCTGGCGCATGTAGTACTCGTCCTCGGCACCGTTCGGGCTCGGTTCGCTGTTTGTGTCCAGCCAGTCGAGCAGCGTGGCGCTCAGATCCAGCGGCATGCCCAGCGTTTCCAGCAAGCGCTGGAAGTGCAACACATCCGCCGCGCTGGCCGCACCATTGCGCACCAGATTGTTCAGATTGAACAGCCCTTGCTGGTCATATATGGCACCGCGCACTTCGCCGCCTTCCAGTTGCACGGCGGGCAAACGCATCGCCCACATCTCTTTGCCGTGATCGAGTCCCGGGCTGACCGAGGCATCGTCCGCCAGCACGGCGCGCGCCCAGTCTATGCCGGCCTCGGCGATGCGCCGCGCCTGTGCGCGGTCGCGTCCGTTCTCCATCGCGCGCTGCCAGAAGCCCTGCTGCTGGGCCATGAACGCGGCGAGGGTGGTTGCCATCGCCACGATCAGCAACACCATCACCAATGCCACACCTTTTTGCGAAGAGTGTTTCATGGCAATGAAAATATCCTGCTCAATTTCTCACCGCTCTGCAGCAGCAGTTCCACCTCCAGCGCTTTAGGCGGGGTGGACTCGCCCGTTTTGGACGGCCATTGCACTTCCCATGCGAAGCGGCTGTTCAGATAGCGCAAATTGAATTCGCTGACGCCCTCCAGCACGACATCCACGCCCGGTACGCTGAACGGGGCGCTATCGAGCACATTCCAGCGCAGCATCTCCAGCTTGTCGTCCCGCAGCCGGTAGCCGATGCGTTGCGGCGGCAAAGGCATGCCGGCGGCATCGAATCCGCCGTGCCGCGTGAATGCCAGCTGCGCATCCTCCACGCTGCCGGTTGCGGAAGTGGTGCCGATCCAGGCCGGCACTTCTGCGCCGCTCGCCGTGCGCACCGGGCGCGGCAGCACCTGCGCGGTCTCGCCGTCCAGTCGCGCGAAGAAGCGCTCCAGCGACTGCCACTTGCGCGTCTCATGATCAAGATGCGCGCGCGTATCGGTCACCGCGTTCAGTCCGCGATAAGCCGTGACAGCCAGAATGGCGAACACGAACAGCGCGACCAGCAGTTCGATCAGGGTGAAGCCGCGGGATTTATTGGATGAGCTAGTCACCGTGTTATAGCAATAAATTGTGACCGATTGAGGCCCATCCCGGGAGCTCAGGGAATATTCGGGTGACCTGTGCTCTTGATGAGGGGTTAACGCGTGAGGCTGAGAGCCGCAGTTCCAGCCAGTGCTGAGCAACCGGAGGTGCTGACGCAGGTTCCTGCATGAGGGTAGCCATTGATGATGGCATTGACTGTACCAGTGCCGCTGATGGCGATACTGATCTCATATTTGATTACGTGCGTAATTGAGCTGATGACAGCAAGAGTGGTTGGATCAAGAGTATCAACTCCGCATGAAAGTGTCTGTGTAGTGGAGCCTGATCCATTCGCCAACGTTACGGCCGCATCCGGTTTGGAGCAGGTTACGATCTTGGTGGCGCTTTCAACCGGATAGTCAGCGAGGTTGTTGTAAGTTACCTTCCAAGTGCCGTTATAAGGATTCTGATCAGTTCCGGCATCGCCAAAGCAGCCTGCTAACAAAAGCGGAGCAACATACGTCAAAATTCGGGTTGTGAGCACACGCATTTCAGTTACTCCCTGAAAGATTCATTGTAATTTTCCTGCAATAGCAGGTACATGTCCGTACGTTATTGATGCAACGTCTTAAATATAATTGAAAATCAAGTTGAGAGTTGATGATTGTTATTACTTATTCGAGTTTGCATCTGGTTACCGCGGGAACTGCACCAGATATCCCGATGACTCTCTCAAGATATGGGGTGGATCAGCGGGGTCAAAAACATCGACGACGATGCGACGCATACTTGGATTGGGCGTGGCGATGATCTCTTCGCGCCAGGGGTAGACCTGTCCGGCCTGTTTTTCTTCCCCGTTCTGGATGCCGGTGGGCAACCAGTCGCCGCGCGCCTGATGCAGTGCCAGCCGGTTCTGCGCGACCCAGTCGGCGATGACGCGGCTGCGCAATGCCTCGACATGATGGATGCTGGCACTGGACGTGCGCGAAACGGCGGCCATGGTGATGGCGAGTATGAACAGCGCGACCAGCACTTCCAGCAAGGTGAAACCAAGCTGCCGGGCGGCGCTCATGGCTGAGTCCCCGCAACGATCTCCACCTTGCCCAGACCATTGCCGGCGATGCCCGAGCTCAGATCGCCGCTGTGCAGTTCGACTTTGAAACGCTTGCCGGCGAGTTCGGGACTGAGCATCACCAGTGCGCCGGGCTCAAGCTTGCGTCCGTCGAAGCTGACCTCGCCGATGCGGATCTCCTGCGGCAAGGTGCGCGGGTGCAGCAGATTGTCGCTTTCGATGCGCAGCCATTCGCCTTCGCGGTTGCGTTTCCAGAAACGGTAGCTGTTGCCGCTGCCCGACCATGCCAGCGATTGCCCGCCCGCCTGCGACGCCATCGCGCCGTTCTCCAGCAGGAAGGCGAGACGCTTTGATTCGTCGCGCAACACGCTTTGCGTACCCGGCATCAGGTTGACCGTCACCACCGTGAGCATGATACCGGCGACCACCAGCGCCACCAGCATCTCCAGGAGCGTGAAACCACGCATACGATTATGCGAGATCAGTCCTGCCACGATCCGATGTCGGCGTCGCTGCCCTCACCGCCGCCGACCTGATCGGCACCCAGACTGAACACATCTATCGCGCCATGCACGCCGGGTTGCAGATATTGATACGGCGTACCCCAGGGGTCTTTCGGTACGCGGTCGACATAGCCCTCGCTCTTCCAGTTGCTGGGGATGGGCGCGATGGAAGGTTTCTTGACGAGTGCCGCCAAGCCTTGTTCGGTGCTGGGATAGCGGCCGTTGTCCAGTTTGTAAAGGTTGAGGGCCTGCGAAATGGAGGCGATATCGGCCTTGGCGGCAGCGATGCGCGCCTCGTCCGGACGGCTCATCACCTTGGGCACGACCAGCGCGGCCAGCACGCCGATGATGAGGATGACCACCATCAATTCGATGAGGGTGAAACCGTGGTTGCGGGCGGTGGATTTCATTGTTTCGCGACCTTGCGTAGAAGAACGCCGAGAGTTTAACAAATATGCCTTGAGGAGATGGCAAAACAGGGCAGCCTTATATTTTTTCCAAAAGAAAAAACTCCGGCAGTGTTGGCTGCCGGAGCAAAGGGAGAGAAGAACTGCCGCGTGAATCAGCGCATCGCGGGCAGGCCGCCGAGATAACCGACCTCGGCTTTTTGCGGATTGATCAGCGGCAGGATGCGGCTATGGACGGCGGGAACTGTGCCGTTCAGGTCGCCCGCATGCTGGTAGTTGCTCATGATGTAGGCGTGGCCGTTCATGTTTTCTACCACTTGCAAGCCGGTGGATTCCGCACCCATCGGCAGCGAGAGAATGCGCACCAGACTACCGGTGTCGAGGTGGTAAGCCCACAGGTAGTTGTTGACGTGATTGCCGGAGTCTTCGCCGATGAACAGCACGCGCATCTTGTCGGAGAACCACAGATTATCCGGGCTGGCGATGCCGTTCAAATCTGACTTGTTGCCGTCCGCATCGGCGGTGATGTCTCGGCCTACGACCAGCGCCTTCATCAGGGTGGGCACGAAATCGCTGTTGATGATCGTGCCAGTGGAATCCAGACGGCCGGGCGACAGCGACAATTCATATACCGCGCCGGACGAGTTCTTCTTCAGGCGGATGTCGTTGGCGGCATCGGTGACCAGATTTTCCATGCCCTTGGTCATGCGCGTCATCGCGGCGTAGGCCTTGTTGTCGCGGGCGTTATAGGCCACTCCCTCGTATTTCTCAAACTCGGTCGTCGCACCCAGCAGCGCGGCGTAACGGCGGGTTTCGAGGAATGCAGACAGGGTGGCGATGGGGGTTGCAGCTACGCCGAACGTGCCGGTCTTCAGTTGCAGGTATTCAACCTTGGCGACTTCATGACCCGTCTTGACCGCAGTGTATCCGGCGGTGGGCACGCTGGCGCTCAGGAACAGATCGTTGAAAGTCACACCCGCATCGACCGCCGCCTTGATCTCGGCGTGAGTGGCATGACCCAGCTTGATCCAGTTCAGGGAAGCTTCGCCGCCGTCCGTACCGTCTGCCGAAATCTGAATCCATTTTGCGGCATACAAGCTACCTGCGGACAGGTCGCCCGCAGTGTCGGCCACAAACATGGACAGCATGGTGTACGTGCCGTCATCGCCCTGAATGGCGGTGCGCGAGTCGCCGAACATCTGCACCTTCTCGCGCGCCATACGGCCCAGCGTGTACCATTTTTCTACCGTGCTCGTGCCGTTGCCGGACACGGTGACTTCCGGCACGCGGCCATACTGGTAAGGCGAAGCTGTGGTTTCGCCGTAGATGGTGCGGAAGGCATTCATGCGCGCGGTGTATTCCATGGTGAGGCAGGAGCCGCCAGCGAGTGCAGCGTAAGTGGCATCCACTTCGCAACGCGCATCCGGCTCGTACTCTTCCGAACCCAGGTGCGTGTTCCAGGGCGAGCGGCTGCCCGCGCAGGGAATCCACAGACCGTTCACGGCGGAGAAATCGACCTGCGAAACAGAATCGACGGTGAACTTGCCGTTGGTGCTGTTTTGGCTGAGCTTGGACAAGGTCATCAACATGGGCTGCTTGCCGTACCAGTTGTTGGCGGCAGCAACGGGCGTGCCCGCCTTCAATGCGGCAGCGCCGATGCTGTCGTTGTTCACGTATTCAAAATGCGTCACCAGATAAGGCGTGCCGCCGATGTTCAACAGCGAATTGGCATCCGGTGTCTGTGGAACGAAGGGAACACCGCCCGCATCAGTCTGCACCGCGCCCGCCTTGTTATGCACCGCAGCGGCAGCCGTGCCGCCAGCGGTCTTGTTGGTGTCGATGTTGTTGAACAGATTGACGTAGGACAAGGGGTAATTCTTCACCGTGCCGTCGGTGTAAGTCACGTTCACCGTCGAGGTGGTGTAGGCGATGGCGCGGTTGGCATCGGACAACCCGGTGATGTCGGTGGGCGTGAACGTTACCGACTTCACCTTGGCCGGAGCATTGAGCAGATGGGTCGTAACATCGGCGATGGATTTGGGCGACAGGCCTGCACCGGTCAGCAGCGTCCCCGCTGCTGCCAGAGAATCGACACTGCCTGCCGTGGCGAGCTTGGCGGCATTGGCGCTCACGTCGATATGCGTGGCGGTGGTGGAGGCGTTCGCGACGGTCTGGATCACCTGGGCGACAGCCAATGCCTTCTGGTCAACTTCATCGGTCACACCCGCGAGGTCTTTGGGGCGCACGAGCTTGTTGCCGCTCATGTCGCTCAATGTCGGGCTGCTCATCACGGCTGAGCCTAATGTCACCTGGCCGATCTTGAAAGTGACTGTGTCGCCAGCGGTATAGGGGAACTCGCCGTTGGTGTCGGTGACACCGGAAGCGCCGCTGGAGGTGGTATAGCTCACGCCTTTGACATAGGAATCGGACAGGATGCCGGTCAGCGCCGAGCTGGCGGGTGTGGTGGAACTGTCGCTCCCCCCTCCGCAGGCAGAAAGGATAAGGGCTGATACGACAGCCAGATAAACCGTTTTTTTGCGCATTTCCATCTGTAATCTCCTGGCGGGGGAAAAGGAGACGGCAGATTAGATTACGCAGATAACAAGCAGATGAATCTTGTGTTGTTGAAATGTGCAGGAAATATGACGACCTACTTCACCATCTGGTTCATCTGGATGATGGGCAGCAGGATCGCCAGCACGATCAGCAGCACCACCGCACCCATAAACAGGATCAGCACCGGTTCGAGGATGGAAGTGAGGGCGGTGGTGAAACCGGAGACTTCCTGTGTCTGCTGTTTGGCGACGCGGTCCAGCATGATGTCCAGGCGTCCGCTCTGTTCGCCGCTGGCGATGAGGTGCACCAGCACCGGCGGGAACAGGCCGGAGGCGGCCAGCGCGCGGCTCAGCGTCACGCCTTCGCGCACCTTGGCGGCGGCATCTTCCAGCGCGCGCTGCATGGGCAGATTGGTGACCACGCCGCAGGCGGCATTCAGCGCGGTGAGCAAACCCACACCGCTGCCGACCAGAATGGACAGCGTGCTGGCCATGCGCGCGGTGTTGCTGCCGCGTATCAACTTGCCGAGCACGGGCAGGCGCAACAGTTTGAGGTGGAACTGGTAACGCAGTGTCTCCAGTTGCAGTGCGCGCTGCGCCGCGAAGCCGCCGATCACGGCCAGCGCGAGCAAGTACAGCCAGGTGGCGGAGAGGAAATCGCTCAGCGCGATCAGGGCGCGGGTGAGCAGTGGCAGTTCTTGTTTCGATTGCTGGAACACCTCGACCACGGGCGGCACCACGAACAACAACAGCCCGCCCACCACCAGCACCGCGACCAGAATGACGATGGCGGGATACACCATCGCCAGTCCGATCTTCTGCTGCAAGGCCTGCTGGTTTTCGGAATAGGTCGCCAACTTGTCCATCACCGTGGCAAGCTCGCCGGATTCCTCACCGGCGCGCATCAGTGCGCGGTGGATGTCGGGGAAGGTGTCGCGGTGCTTCTCCATGGCACGCGCCAGCGTGCTGCCCGCCAGCACTTCCGAACGCAAGGACGCGATGACTTGTCGCATGGCCGCGTTGTCGCCCTGCTCGATCAACACCGCCAGCGCCTGCTCCAACGGCAGGCCCGCTTCAAGCAAAGTGGCGAGCTGGCGCAGCATGAGGCTGACTTCGGACAGGGGGATGCGTTTGCGGAACGGCAGATTGAGACTGCGCGCGTCTTTCTGCGCGCCGGAGTCAGCGAGCGAATCCAACTCAACCACGAACAAGCCGCTCTCGCGCAATTGTGCGCGCGCGAGCCGGGCCGAGTCGGCTTCGATCATGCCGTTGCTGGACTTGCCTGTTGCGTCTAGCGCGTTGTAGTGGAATGCGGCCATAGGTTGGATATTGTAAAAATCAAAAACAAAAATTAGCCCCAGAGATCACAGAGTACACAGAGAAAGTATTTCTCGTCATTCCGGCGCAGGCCGGAATCCAGCTTGTCAAAAACCGGCGCGCCATGCGCGCCACTGGATACCGGCCTGCGCCGGTAGGACGCGGCTGGTAATGCTTGTTCGGTTTTTCTCTGTGATCTCTGTGTCCTCTGTGGAAAATTGTTTTTGAATTTAGTTTGTTATGCACCACACATACGGCGCAATGCCCGTTGGTTATTGCGCCCTACGAGATTTTCAGTGAATTATTTCGAAACTTTCTTGCCATTCTTCTCAAGGTATTCGGCGAAATTGGCAAGGGATACGCCATACCAATCTTTACCATTCTTTGGCGACCATAGGATTCCACTTGGCTTGACGCGGATATGTCCAACGACCTTATTTTGGTTATCGACAATTTCGTGATCTACGAATTTGCTTGGGCGAAATGAATTGACAGCCATTTAGATTCTCCTAATAAAGAGCGATAAGGCCCGCTCATTGCCTAAAAAACTTGGAGTTAGCGTTTAATCCCGTGTCGCGCGAATCACTTCTTCCACCGAAGTATCCCCCGCCATCACCCAGCGCAAACCGTCGTCGCGCAGGTTCTTCATGCCGCGCTGCAGCGCGTAGTCGCGCAGCTGTTGTTCGCTGTCGCGCGCGTGGATCATGCTGCGCAAGTTCTCGTCCACTTCCAGCAATTCATAGATACCGGTGCGGCCGCGGTAGCCGGTGTCGTTGCAGCTTGGGCAACCGGTGGGGCGATACAAAATATCCGGTTTGCCATGGGCGGCGAGCAGGGCGAGTTCCGCTTCGTCCGGTTTGTAGGCTTCGCGGCAGTCATGACACAGACGGCGCACCAGACGCTGCGCCAGCACGCCGACCACGCTGGAGGACAGCAGGAACGGCTCCACGCCCATGTCGGTGAGCCGCGTGATCGCGCTCACCGTGTCGTTGGTGTGCAGCGTTGCGAGCACGAGGTGACCGGTGAGACTGGACTGCACGGCGATCTGCGCGGTTTCCAGATCGCGGATCTCGCCGATCATGATCACGTCCGGGTCCTGGCGCAGGATGGCGCGCAGCGCTCTGGCAAAACTCATGTCGATGCGCGGGTTGACCTGGGTCTGGCTGATGCCGTCGAGGTCGTATTCCACCGGGTCTTCCACGGTCATCACGTTGGTGACGGAAGAGTCGATGCAGGCTAACGCGGCATATAAGGTCGTGGTTTTGCCGGAGCCGGTCGGGCCGGTGACCAGCACGATGCCGTGCGGTTGTTTGGTGAGACGCAGCATGGCTGCCAGCGATTGGCTACCCATGCCGAGCCTGGTGAGGTCGAGGCGTCCGGCTTCCTTGTCCAGCAGTCGCATCACCACGCGTTCGCCGTGGCCGGTGGGTAATGTCGAAACGCGCACATCGACCGGACGACCCGCCAGGCGCAATGCGATGCGGCCGTCCTGCGGCAGGCGTTTTTCGGCGATGTCCAGATCGGCCATGACCTTGATGCGCGACACCAGTGCGGCGTGCAAAGCGCGGTGCGGTTCGGCAATGTCTTTCAGTGTGCCGTCGAGACGGAAGCGCACCACGGAGCGCGTCTCGAACGGTTCGATGTGGATGTCGGAGGCGTTGTCGCGCACGGCCTGCGCCAGCAGCGCGTTGATCATGCGGATCACCGGCGCGTCGTCTTCTGATTCAAGCAGGTCGGCCGATTTTGGCAGGTCGTTGAGCAGCATGGACAGGTCCATGTCCTGCTCGGCAACGTCGAGCAGCGTGGCGGTGGAATCTTCCGCCTGCGAGTAGGCGGCGCTCAGGATGCGTTCGAATTCTTCCGCATCCGTCAGCGTGGCCTCCACCGGCAGCGCGAGCTGGCGCATCACTTCGGCGAGGGCTTCCGGTTTTGCATCGCGGCGCACCGCCAGTGAAGCGAGGCCGTTGCAATCGGTGAGCACCACGCCCTGCGTCTTGGCGAAGCTGTAGGGCAGGCGGCGCGCGGCGCGGCGGTTAATCGCGGGCTGGGTCACGGGTTTTCGGAAACGGTTGCGGCCGAGGTCACGGCAGCGGGTTCGCCGTAAGAGAGCGCGTCATCCACTTTGAGCGACGGCATTTTTTCGGTGTCGTCGTTCGGCAACACCCAGCTGTCGCTCAGGCGCGAATCCTCGCGTGTCTTGCCGATCTGTTCATAGCGTTCACGCGATAGCTGCTGCGCGGCATCCGCCTGGTACATGATGTAAGGGCGGATGAAAACCATCAGGTTGGTCTTGCTGCGTTGCCTTGTTTCGTAGCGGAACAGCGCGCCCAGCAGGGGGATGTCGCCCAGCAACGGGGTCTTGTTCTGCACGTTGTTGACCGAATCCTGGATCAGGCCGCCCAGCACCACGATCTGGTTCTCGTCCACGAGAATGCTCGATTCGATCGAGCGCTTGTTGGTGGTGATGCCGGTGGCAGAGGTGAGCGATGAGGAGAGCACGCTGGAGACTTCCTGATACACCTGCAACTTCACGGTGCCGCCCTGCATGATCTGCGGCTTGATCTTCAGGGTCAGGCCGACGTCCTTGCGTTCGATGGTCTGGAACGGGTTGGCGGCGGTGCTGCTGGAGCCGGTGTTGGTGTAGGAGCCGGTGACGAAGGGTACGTTCTGGCCGACCACGATCTTGGCCTCTTCGTTGTCCAGCGTCATCAGGTTGGGCGCGGACAGGATGTTGGCGTTGGTGTCGCTCTCCAGCGCGCGTGCCAGCATGCCCAGGTTGAGCACCTGGGTGCCGTCCAGCAAGGTGGTGGTGCCTTTCACGATGCCGACGTTCAAACCCTGCCCGACCGAGGTGATGTTGGCCGAAGCACCGATGATGTTGTTGGCGGTGCCGAAGTTTGTGCCGCCGATGATGTTGGTGCCCGCTTTGTTGATGCCGTTTATGTTCTGCCACTGCACGCCGAACTCGGCGGCCTTGTCGGCCGTGACTTCCACGATGAGCGCTTCGACGAACACCTGCGGACGGCGCACATCCAGCTTTTCGATGACGGCGCGGATGTTGTTATAGACCGGTTCGGATGCGGTGATGATCAATGTGTTGGTGGCCGCATCGGCCTGCACCAGGCCGCCGCTGTTCGCCGTGCTGGTCGTCGCGGCTTGCGGCGTGCCCGGTGCCGGCGCGGCAGTCTCTGTGCCGCTCAGGATCGCATTCAATGTCTGTGCCAGTTTCGGCGCTTCGGCATTCTTCAGCGTCACGACGTGGATGTTGCCCGGCACATTGGCGGGGCTGTCCAGACTGGCAACCAGTTGTTGCACGCGTTCGATCCGTCCCGGATTGTCCGAGCGCAGCAACAGCGCATTGGTGCGGCTGTCGGCGGTGAGCACGAAACGCTGGTTGTCGTCGCCCGGCTGGGCGGAGGTCGCTTCCGGCATCAGCTTGTTGATGAGATTCGCCAAGTCGATGGCGGAGGCATGCAGCACCGGAATGACCAGCGGCAGGTCATTGCCCGCTTTGTCGATGGAGGCGATCAGTTTCTCGATGCGGCGGATGCCGCTGGCATAGTCGGTGACAACCAGCGCGTTGCTGGCCGGATAAGCCACCACCAGATTGTTCGGCGCGATCATCGGGCGCACCACATTGACCAGTTGCGAGGCCGATTCGTTCTTCAGGATGAACACGCGCGTGACCAGTTTGTCGCCGTTGCCCTGCGCGGAAGCAAGCGTGTCCACATGCAGTTTGGCATCGGCTTCGGGGATGATCTTGGTGACGCCGGAAGATTCCACGGACGCATAGCCCTGCATGCGCAATGCGGAGAGCAGGATGTCGTACGCCAACTCGGCGGAGACCGGCGTGGCCGAGACGATGTTGATGGTGCCCTTCACGCGCGGATCGACCAGGAAGTTCTTGCCGGAGATCTGCGAGATGGCGCGGATGACTTCCTGTATGTCGGCGTTCACGAAGTTGAGCGAAACCGGCTCATCGTTTCCGGTCGCGTAAGCGGGCAATGCGCAGCAGAGCGCGATGCCGACGGCCAGCAGCAGTTGGCGCATAAAGCGTGTGATCAAGGCAATCCCCTATGATTGTTTTGCAGCATCTGTTTCATCATCTGTTGTTGTTCCGGCGGCAATCTTTCCAGCAGCGGCGCATTCGCCGTGAGCCGCGGATTTGCAGTTTGCCGGATCGCGGCGGGTGCTGCGTAAGTGATGCCGTTCGTTGCGGGGGCCGCAGCAAGCTCGACGCGCTGTCTGGTCCCGTTGCGCTCAAGGATCACATGGTCGGCATGCGTTTCGACCAGACGGATGCCCGCTGCCACTTCGCTTCCCAGCCCGACGCCGTGCTGACCATCGGGCGTCTGCATCACGGCAAAGCCGCGCGTGCTGTGCGCAAAGATGCCGATCGGGCGGATGCCGTCCAGCGAGGAAGTCGCGGGGCCGCTGCTGCTGGCGGTGCCGAACAATTGCCCGGTGCGGCTGGAGAGCGGGACGGAAGTATTGCCGGGAAGCGCGCGTTCGGCTGGCGCAAACAACACCCACGCATGCTGCGCCAGCAACACAGTTGCCAGCAATCCCCCCCATAACGGCCAGTTCATCCAGAGCCGTGCGGGTGCAGTAAACACCTTTCTTTCCAACAACATGCGCTATCCCTTTAGTGCGGGGGGTGAATATAGCATAGCCGCTATGCGGTGGAGGCCTTCCAAATGGACTAATGCGAGTGCGATTTCTGCGATGTTGCAAGCAGTGAAACGCCGCCAACAAACGCCATCGCCCACACGATGGCCGCCCCCGCCGGCAGGTCTAACCAGACCGATAGCAACAAGCCGAGTGCATAGCCCGCGATGCCCGCCGCAAAAGCGTGCAGGTAGCGGCGTTTGGCGCGGTGCCGGGTTGCCAGTGCGGGCATGATCAGACTGGCGAACACCAGATACACACCGACCAGTTGCACCGAGGCGGTGATGGCGAGCGCGAACAGGGCATAGAAGCCGAAGTTGCCCAGACGCTGGCGCATGCCTTTCCAGATGGCGAGCAGGGCGGCGGTGAGCAGCGCCGTGGCGATCAGTTGCGTATGATTCACCCACAATATTTGCCCGACCAGCAGGTCTTGCAGATGCTCGCCCGCATGCACATCGCGACTCATCAACAAAATGCCGAGGGTGGCGGAGAGCACGAAGGTGAGGCCGATATACGCTTCCTTCA
Source organism: Sideroxydans sp. (assembly GCA_011620315.1). Lineage (GTDB taxonomy): Bacteria > Pseudomonadota > Gammaproteobacteria > Burkholderiales > Gallionellaceae > Sideroxyarcus. Next base: position 18,402 of record WOZO01000048.1, read on the forward strand.
CCTCCGGTGCGCGTCGTTCGATCCAGGCCAGCAGCGCCGCGCCGCTCAGCGCGCTGCCGACGGCGATCAGTTGCACCAGCAAGGGCTGTTCGATCAAGCCCAGCAATTCGGCGATGATCACCCCCAGCCCGGCGATCTGCGCCACCGCGAGGTCGGCGAAGATCACGCCGCGCTGCAACACGCGCATGCCGAACGGGATGTGCGTGGCGAGCACCAGCAGTCCCGCCAGGAAGGCGGGCAGCAGGATGTCGAGTTCGACGTTCATTGCAGTCCTTTCAGCAAACGGGCGAGGGTGTCGTCGAACAATCCGTACAAGTCTTGCGCAGCGTCGCTGCCGCCCACGGTGAAGGGCATTTCCACGGCGGCGAGATGTGCGCGTTGTGCGATCCATTGCGAAGGTCTCTCACTTTGGTAGGCGGCGCGCAACACCATTTTGGCGGGATGCTGTTGCAAGGTGTCCTGCACCTGCGCCAGCCATGACGCGCTGGGTTCCATGCCCGGCCTGGGTTCCAGCACGGCCACTTCGTGCAGTCCCAGCCAGTCAGCGAGATACGGGAAGCCTTTGTGCTGCACGACGACGGCGACGCCTTTGAGCGGGGCGGCCTGCTTCTCCCAGCGGGAGAGCGCGGCACGCCATTGCTGTTCGAACGCAGCCAGTCGCTGTTGATAGAACGCCTTGTTGGCAGGATCGCGTTGCATCAGTTTCTGGGCGAGCGCGCTAGCGATGGGCAGGAAGTTGCGCGCGTCGGTCTGGATGTGCGGATTGCCTTGTGCGTGCACATCGCCGTCGCCGCGATCCAGACGGGTCGGCACTTCCAGCATGCGCACCGCCGAGGCGGCTTCGAAATAGCCATCGCCGCCGGCTTGCACATCGGCGTTACCCGATTCGCGCAACACCACCGGCAACCAGGCCATTTCCAGCTCCGCACCGGTACACACCACCAGATTGGCGCGGCGCGCTTTGGCGATCAGGCTGGGGCGCGCTTCGACGCGGTGCGGGTCTTGCAAGGCACCGGTGGCGGTGTAGATGTTGGCTTGTTCGCCAGCCAGTTCTTTGGTGAGAGCCGCCCATTCTGGTTCGCAGGCGAACACGTTGAGGGCGGCGTGGGCTGCGTTGCTTAGTAGCAGAAAGAAAACTGCGCTGATGATCTTGTTCATGTCCATCTCCTAGTAGCTGTGTGCGCCGTGCGCGCCCAGACTCATGATGTATTGCACGAAGAATTGTCTGTCGTTGAGGTTTTGACGCGACTGGTCGCTGGCCAGTTGCACGCGGATGCGCGAGAACTCGCTGGGGCTGTAGTCCAGCATCACAGTCGTGCGGCTGGGTTTGAAGGCATAGTCGGCGATGACGTTGCCTGCGTTCGCCGCACCCACGCTGGCGATGCCGGGGTCGAGACGGTCATAGCGCAGTGCCGTGCGCCAGCGCGGCATGAACTGGTATACGCCTTGCACATACCAGCCGCGTTGCGTAACGGTATAGCTGTCGGTGATGTTCGCGCCTGCGGTGTCGTAGCTCAGGTCGCCGTTCTCGGTGCGGCGGAAATACTCGCCTTGCAGTTTCAGATAGCGTTCCTTGATGTTGCCGTTGGGCGCGTATTTCCATACCAGGTCCAGTCCGGCGGTGCGGCTGTCGCCCGTGAACAGGTTGGTGACGGCGTTGCCGTGCAGGTCGGGCACGTCCGTGCTTTCGCGTGCCACGGCACGTGTGCGGTGCAATGAAAGACCCGCGCGCCAGCTCTGTTCGATGCCGATGTCGCCGCCCGCATGCACGAACAGCACGCCCGCACCGCTGCCGTTCTTGGCGCGATCACTGCCGGGGAAGCCGCGTCCTTTGCCGGCTTCTCCGCCGAACTCAAGGAACATGTCGGTCGGTGCCAGCCATTTCAGTTGCACGCCGTCCTCGCCCAACTGGTTCTCCCATAACGCCGCATACACCAGCGGCTGGTCGACAAAGTCCCAGGCATGCGCATGCTGTTCGTTGAGATAACCCAGGCCGGAAAAGAAGCGACCAAACTTCAGATTGAGGCCGTCGCCGAGCGAGGTGGTTTGCACATAGGCGTTCTCCACGCTGATGCCACCTGCGGGATCTAGCGCGAGTGTGGCGGTGCCGCGAAACTGCGGATCAATGTTGGCGGAGATGCCCATCTCCGATTCGCCGAGGTTGAAGCCCTGCTCGTGGCCGGGGTTGGGGTTCATGGCGAAGCCGGTGGCGGGTGTCGCCGGGTCTTGTTGCAGGCTGGCGTAGGTGCCGGACAGGATTAGCGAGAACGCAGGATTGAAATCGGATTTGTTATTGGCGGCATAGCCGGACTGGCATAGCAGCGCAGCGGCGCACAGGCCGAAGATTCTGAACATGGTTCACTCCTTGAATAGATAGACGTACTCCGCCGCTGCGTGCGGCGGGGGCGAACAGGGATTCAGGCGGAGTGAGGCGGGGCGCGGGCGGCATATGCCGCGAGGGTGAGTGAGAGGGGATATTCGTGCGTCTGTTCGTAGGCGGCAGTGAACGATGTGCTGAAATCGAAATGCACGGCGCTGCTGCCGACCGCGCTGCCGATATGTGCGTAGGCGACACACAGTTCGCACTGCGGATCGTGCGGCAGCGACTGGTCCTGTGACTGTTCTGCCAATGCGTGTGCGATGCCGTGCATGGCCGCGCCCTGCTGTACGAACAGCAGCGAGAATGCCAGTAGCAGGGAGAGCAGCAGACGGCGCGACATGGGGTGCATGCTAATCGAATGTCCTATTTCGCTTCAAGCCGGTCGCTGGTGGTGAACGTCCAGGTGCGGGTGATGCTCAGCACGTCGACTTCCCTGCGGATGTCGGGCGGAAAAGGCGAGTAGGGGCCTGCGAGCTTGACGATGCGCTGTGCGGCGGCATCGAGGATGCGTTGGCCCGAGGGGCGGTTGATCTCGATATTTTCCACACTGCCGTCGGCGCGGATGTTGACCGTCAGTGTGAGGCTGCCGTGCAGCTTTTGGCGTCGCGCCGCTTCCGGATAGTTCAGGTTGCCGATGCGTTCGACCTTGGCGCGCCAGTCTTCGACATACTGCGCATATTTGTACTCTTCGGTGCGTGCGCCGATGAATTTACGCTTGGGCAGTTTCTCGTAGAGATTGATGTTTTTGCTGATCTCGGCTTCCAGTCGCGCGATCTCCAGCGAACGCTGCACCAGATATTCGCCGCTTTTGCTGCTGTCCCGGGGCTTGGGTGCCTGCTGTTGCTGTTCCACCCTGTAATCGCCTTTGCTGCGCGTGAGCAGCGACTTTACTTCCTGCTCGAGCGCCTTCACGCGTTTGGCGGATTGCTCCGGTGTGTAGCGCGTGTCGTTGCTGACCACCGGGAAGGGCGTGCTCGCGCGCGCATCATCCGGTGTGTTGCCGCCGCCGTCCAGATTGCGCTGCGCATAGGCGTTGGCTTTGCTCGGCTTGTTGCGCGACTGGCTGTTGACCAGGGTGACTTCCAGCGGTTGCAGCCGTTTCGCCAGTGTCTTGGCGTCCGGCACGGTGAAGGTGATGCCGAACAACACGAAGGCATGCAGCAGCAAGGAAAAGCCGGTGGCGAACGACAGGCGTTCGCGTATCAGGGCGATGTGCAAATATTGCTTCATGCCTCGCCGACAGCGACCGCGACGGGACGCGCTTCGAAGTTGAGGTCGAGCAGATCGACGGAGACGATCTCCAGTGTCACCCGTGTGTTGGCTTCAGTCTCAGGCAGTGCGGAGACGCGTCCGACTAGCGGGATGTCGACGAACTTGACCAGGTTCTCGCGCAGCACCATTGCATCGAGCTGGAAGATGCTTTCCTGTTGCAGCCAGCGCAGACACCAGTAGCGTTCCATGTTGCGCTGGAACTCGTTGTAGGTGGTGTAGGCGGCATCGAAGTCGCGCAGGATGGCGAACAGCGCGGTGTCGTTCTTCGCGTAGGCGGGTTCTTCGCCGCGCAGCACGCTGATGATCTGGCGCTGGTTCACCAGGTCCACGTAGCGGCGCAGCGGCGAGCTGGACCAGGCGTAATGCGCCACGCCCAAGCCCTGATGCGGCGCGGCGACGGTGCTCATCTTTACCTTGCCGTTGTTCTGCGTGCGGTAGATGCCGGCGACGCTGTGGTCGTCCAGCAGTTTCCCCCATGTGCTGTTGGCCAGAATCATCAATTCAGACACCACCTTGTCGATGGGAGAGCCGCGCAGGCGGTGGCCGATGCTGACGCGGTCGTTCTCGACGTTGAAGATGTAGTCGATCTGTTGCTGGTTGTTGTCGGAAGATTTGCCGCGTCCGGCTTCCAGCTTGTTGGCGAAGTCCCACAACAATTCCAGCTCGGTGCCGTAGGCGTAGTCGAACCGGCGCGCGGCCACGGACTCGTCGTTGAACAGCGGCTCCAGCGTGTCGTGGCGCAGGTTGGCGGCGATGTGCAGGCGTTCGATGCGGCTCTCGCTGTTCACGATCTGCAGCGTGTCGTTCACTTCAACGTATAAGGACAGCGCCGGGCAGACCTTGTCGGCGCACAGCGTGAACGCCTGCACCACGTTCTCCGGCAGCATGGTGATCTTGTCGCCCGGCATGTACACGGTGGACATGCGCTGTGCCGCGATGGTGTCGATGTCCGAACCGGGCGCGATGCCGAGGGCGGGGGCGGCGATGTGGATGCCGATGCGGCGGTTGCCGTTCACCAGTGTCTCGACCGAGAAGGCATCGTCGATCTCGGTGGTGGCGGCATCGTCGATGCTGAAGGCATTGACCGCCGCCTTGGGCAGTTCGGGATGCTCTGCGACGGTCACCTCGGGGAAGCCGGTGCCGCGCGGGAAGTTCTCGAACAGGAACTTGTTCAGATGGAAATCGTGCGAGGATGGCAGCGCACCGCACTTCTCCAGCAGGTGCGGGACGGAAAGATGCGTGGCGGCGCAGGCCGCTTCCAGCGCTTTGACTTCGAGGGTGTTGCGGTCCGGCTGGTACAGGATCGCTTTGAGTTTGTCGGCGAATTCGGCGGGCAATTTGAATTGCGAAAGCTCGTCCGTGTAGCGTGCTTGCAGTTCCGTTTGCAGGCGTTTCTTCTCCACGCTGGCCAGCGCCGCTTTGAGCGCATCGGCTGGTGCGGCTTTATAGCGTCCCTTGCCCTTCTTGTAGAAATGCATGGGCGAGCCGTGCAGGCGGATCAGTGCGCCCGCCGCTTCGATGGCCGTGGGCGGATGACCGTAGTAATCCTGTGCCAATTCCTCGAAGGCGAACTCCTCCGGCGGGCAGGCTTCCCACAGAAAATCCAGATCGATAGCGTCCGCAGCCTGCTGTGCCCGGGAAAGGAATTCACTCAATCCGGGCTGCTCGAAGCGCAGCATGACGTTGGCGGCTTTGATTTTGCAGCGTTTCCCGTGGAGGTTCTCGACCTGCAGGGAGGATGTGTTATCGGTCATGATGTTGCCGACCTTGAAACTGCCGTCTTCTTCGTAGAATATGTTCATGGGGGAGTACTGAAAAGATTGCGGCGGATTATAACCTGCCGCCCGTCGGCGAACTTCCGTCCTGTTCGTTTGTCCATGAACCCGGCGTCCGCAGGCGGGCGTATCCATAAATTTAATCAGGAGAATAGTATGAACAAACTCGTTGCATTGATTGCGGCCGGCGGATTGATGGCTATCGCGCAGCAAGCCGCTGCCTGCCCCGGCAAGGCGCACGGCCCGAACGACGCATGCCCGACGGGCGGCGGCATGGTGCAGCAGATGGACAAGAACAATGACGGAGCTGTCAGCCTGAAGGAGTTCAACGCTTTCCATGCCGAGCGCTTCAAGGCCATGGATACCAACAAGGATGGCAAGGTCACCGGTGAAGAGCTGGACGGTCTGCATCAAGGGATGCGGGGGCAGATGAAAAGCATGCACCACATGAGCATCGAACAGTATTTCGATGCGGCGGATACCAACCGGGACGGCGCACTGAGCAAGGAAGAGGCCGAGAAGGGGATGCCTATCCTGTTTGCACGTTTCGACGAGAACGATGCCAACAAGGACGGCAAAATCACCAAGGACGAAGTGATGCGCGAACCCAAACCCATGCGCGGGCCGGGCATGATGCGCATGAATCACTGATTGACTTGCAGTAACAAAAAAGGGCCGGTGAGAACCGGCCCTTTTGCTTGATGCGACGGATGCTTACTTGGTGGCGAGGATATGGGCAACCATGGCCTTGATGTCATCGTCGGATGCCTTGGCCGGTGTGGCCGGCATCGGCATGGTGCCGAAGCTGCCCGCACCGCCTGTGCGTACCTTCTTTTCCAGCTTGGCCACCGCGCCGGCATCGCCCGCGTATTTCGCCGCTATCGCTTTGATCGCGGGGCCGACGGTCTTCTTGTCGAGTTGATGGCAGGTGGCGCAGTTGTTCTTCTTCATCAGCGCTGCGCCGTCTTCGGCCAGGACCGGTGCCGACAACATCAAGCCGGCGGTCAGCATCAGTGCGTGTTGGACTTTCATGATCAACTCCTTCGGGTGGTTAAGAAAACGATTGCGGGCATTCTACTCCCGTTTTTTTGCGCGCCGCCAGCGCCGGTTGAATTTTGGCAATACATGTCTCGGTGTTACCATGCGCGCGGCAAATTCGGCATAAGGAAGCAACATGGCGGGACACAGTAAATGGGCGAACATCCAGCACCGCAAAGGTAGACAGGACGCCAAACGCGGTCAGATATTCACGCGCCTGATCAAAGAGATCACCGTTGCGGCCAAGCTGGGCGGCAGTGATGCGGACACCAATCCGCGTCTGCGTCTGGCGATGGAAAAGGCCTACGACCAGAATATGCCCAAGGACAACGTCGAGCGCGCCATCAAGCGCGGCGCGGGCGAACTGGAAGGCGTGGACTACATGGAGCTGCGCTACGAAGGTTACGGCATCAACGGCGCGGCGGTGATGGTCGATTGTATGACCGACAACAAGACGCGCACCGTAGCCGATGTGCGCCATGCCTTCACCAAATACGGCGGCAACCTCGGCACCGACGGTTCCGTTGCTTTTCTGTTCAAGCATTGCGGCCAGATGATCTTCGCGCCGGGCACCGACGAGAACGCCCTGATGGAAGTGGCGCTGGACGCGGGCGCGGAAGACATCGTCAACAACGACGACGGCAGCATAGAAATCATCACCGCGCCCTACGATTTCGTGACGGTGAAGCAGCGTCTGGAAAGTGCCGGTTTCAAGCCGGAGATGGGCGAAGTCACCATGAAGCCAGAGAACGAAGTGAATTTCACCGGCGATGATGCGGTGAAGATGCAGAAACTGCTGGATGCGCTGGAAGATGTGGGCGATGTGCAGCAGGTTTATACGAATGCGGTCATTGAAAGCCAGGATTGAGGAACTGGGATTTAGGATTTAGGAAAAGCAAGCGGGGGCTTGGCGATGCCTAGCTCGATCCTCAATCATCGATCCTCAATCCGAATCTTGGGCATCGACCCCGGCCTGCGCATCACCGGGTTCGGTGTCATCGACAAAGAAGGCCAGAAGTTGCACTACGTCGCCAGCGGCTGCATCAAGACACCCGCCGGAGAGTTGCCGGAAAGATTGAAAGTCATCCTGTCCTCGCTGGGTGAAGTCATCGCGCAGCACCAGCCGGAGCTGGCGGCGGTGGAAAAGGTGTTCGTGAACGCGAACCCGCAATCCACCCTGTTGCTCGGCCAAGCGCGCGGCGCGGCAATCTGTGCCTTGGTGCAGGCGGGGCTGCCGGTGGCGGAGTACACGGCATTGCAGATCAAACAGGCGGTGGTCGGCAGCGGCCATGCCGACAAGGAACAAGTACAGACCATGGTGCAGCGATTGTTGAATTTGTCCGGCATGCCCAGTCCGGATGCGGCGGATGCGCTGGCCTGCGCTATCTGTCATGCGCACGGGGGGTTGGGCGGACTGGGCGCGCATGGTAGCAAAGGATATCGAGTGCGGGGAGGAAGACTGGTATGACGCAACCGTTGGAACCGACGCTGGAGTTGTTCGCCAATCCTGCGGCCCGCTATTTCGCGGCGACCCGCCCGGCATTTCTGACGGCAAGTTTGATGGCATGCCTGATCGGATTGGCCATCTCCTGGCATAGCGGTCTGGCTTTCGATATCCCGCTGGCATCGGTCACGCTGCTGTTCGCCTTGCTGGCGCATGCCGGGGTGAACGTGCTCAACGATTACTATGATGCGCTCAACGGCACCGATGCGCAGAACACCCAACGCATTTTTCCTTTTACCGGCGGCAGCCGCTTCATTCAGAACGGGGTGTTGAGCCTTAGGCAGACGCGTAATTTCGGTTTTGCCCTGACAGCCGGGGTGGTCGCTGCCGGGCTGTGGCTGATGGCGCGCACCGACGCACAACTGATGTATATCGGTCTGGCGGGCCTGTTCATCGGCTGGGCGTATTCCGCTCCGCCGTTCAATCTGGTCGGTCGAGGCTTGGGCGAATTCTGCGTGACGGCGTGCATCCTGTCGATCACCGTCGGCGCGGATTTTGTGCAGCGCAAAGGCTTTGATGCGGCACCGTTCATTGCGGGACTTTCTTATGCCCTGCTGGCGGCCAATCTGCTCTATATCAACCAGTTCCCTGATCGTGCGGCCGATACCGCGGCGGGCAAATTGCACTGGGTGGCCCGGCTGGAAGTGAGCAAGGCGCGCTGGGGTTATGTGCTGATCGTGGCGCTGGCTTATATTTGGCTGGTGGCGAGCGCGCTGCTCGGCTGGTTGCCGCTGCCGGCTTTGTTGGCGCTGTTCGCTTTGCCGTTGAGCATCAAGGCTGCGCGCGAATTGCTGCGCCACGCCGCAGAGCCGCAACAACTGGCCGATGCGATCAAACTCACCATCGCGGCGATGCTGGCGCATGGTGCGCTGCTGTCGATTGGGTTACTTATTGAATGAAAGTCGAAACGTTAAAACTGATGAAATCTGTAGACTTTTTTTCAGGAGCAGGAGGGTTATCGTGTGGTCTGCAAATGGCCGGGTTCGAGTCTGTGCTGGGTTCCGATATTTACCCGGTGTACGCTGAAACATTTGCCAGGAATCATCCCGGAACGACAGTAATTACCAAGGATATTCGCGAATTGAGTGAACACGACATTCTTGAATTAACGGGATTGAAGCCGGGTGAACTGGATTTGATTGCGGGCGGCCCTCCATGCCAGGGGTTCTCGGTTAATGCGCCGATCAGAAGCCTAGCAGCCTGTCTGGCTTCTACGATAAAAAATATCGTAAGAAACCAACCAATTG
>WOZO01000007.1 GCA_011620315.1 Sideroxydans sp.
TCTCCACCGCTGCTTCCAGCACACGCGTGAGCTGCGGCGTGGGCATCTTGGTCATGGCGGCGGTATAGGCCTGGTTGACGGACTTCAGCAGGCTGTCCACGCCGGTCCCCTTGAGCGCGGAAATGAAGTGCTGCTTGGCGAAATCCAGAAAGTGCAGTTTGCGGTCAATGTCGCGTTTGGCACTGTCGCGCGCGTATTCGTCCAGCCCGTCCCATTTGTTCACCGCCAGCACCAGCGCGCGCCCGGCCTGCAACACGAAGTCCGCAAGGTGGGCATCCTGTTCGGTGATCTGATCGCTGGCATCCACCACCAGCACCACCACATTGGCGTCTTCGATGGCCTGCAAAGTTTTCACCACCGAGAATTTCTCGATGGCCTCGTCGATCTTGCCGCGGCGGCGCACGCCGGCGGTGTCGATGATGGTGTATTGCTTGCCGCCGCGTTCGAAGTCGATATAGATCGAATCGCGCGTGGTACCCGGCTGGTCGAATGCGATGACGCGCTCTTCGCCCAGAATAGCATTGACCAGCGTGGATTTGCCGACGTTGGGGCGGCCCACGATGGCGAGCTTGGGATGATCGGCTTTGACCTCTTCCTCGGGCTCTGCCGCGGGCAGTTCGTCCAGCGCGATCTCGATCATCTCCGCCACGTTCTCGCCGTGCGCGGAGGAGATGGGAATAGGATCGCCCAGCCCCAGTTCATGGAAATCCGCCGTCACGCGTCCGCGCTGCATGCCTTCGGCTTTGTTCACCAGCAACATCAATGGGCGGCCGGTCTTGCGCAACTGGGTGGCGATGATCTTGTCCTGCGGCGTCAAGCCATCGCGGCCATCCACCAGGAACAGCACCAGATCTGCCTCGTCCACTGCCTGACGCGTCTGTCTGGCCATCTCGTGCAGGATGCCGTCTTTGGCCACCGGTTCAAGACCGCCGGTGTCGACCACCAGAAAGGGCCGGTCACCGAGCCGCCCGCGGCCGTAATGTCGGTCGCGCGTCAGGCCGGGCTTGTCGGCCACCAGCGCATCACGGCTGCGCGTGAGGCGGTTGAATAGCGTTGATTTGCCGACGTTGGGTCGCCCAACCAGAACCAGTGTGGGTAGCATCACTTTTGTACCGAGATTGCCAGCAACTCACCGTCGCCGGTTTGCACCAATGCACCGTCGCCCATCAGCACGGGCGCGGACAGGATGGCACTGCCATCCGTTTTGCGGCGTGCGAGCAGACTGCCGTCGCCGGTATTCATCACATGCAGATAGCCTTCGAAGTCACCCACCATGATGTATTCCCCGAAAGGATATGGTGCCGTCAATTGACGATAGGCTTGCTGGTCGTTCTTCCACAATGTGGCACCGGTATTTCTGTCCAGCGCGAACACGCTGCCGTCCGCATCGGTCACGTAGAGATAGCCGCCGAACAGGGCCAGTCCCTTGTCGCTGGACATCTCGCGCGTCCACAGGGTGTTGCCCTGGATCGCGTCGAAACAGACCAGCCGGCCCTGGAAGGCAATCGCGCACACTTGCCTGTCATCCACAGCCGGCAGGCTGGTAATGTCGCTGATGCGTTCCAGTTCGGTGTTGCCGCGCGGCTGCGAAACAGCCGCCTCCCAGATCACCACGCCTTTGGTCAGACCGATCGCCGCCAGTCTGCCGGCGGCGAAACCCGCGTAGACCATGCCGTTACGGATGACCACACCCGCATGGCTGCGCACGCTCAAAGCGGGTGTGACACGTTCATACAGCCACAAGCGTTTGCCGTCTTGCGCATCCAGTCCGGCGATGCGACCGTTGCCGGTACGCACCACCACGATGCCCTCGGCAACCTTCGGCGCGCTCAGCACTTCGCTGGAGACCTGCACTTGCCAGCGCAGTTTGCCGTCCGTCTCGTCGTAGGCGGCCAGTTCGCCCTGATCGCCGCCGACCAGCACCAATCCTTCGCCGGCACCGACGCCGCCGGAGATCGTGAAGCCGGGCTTGATGCGCCACATCTCCTTGCCTGTTTCACGGTCAAAACGATAAAGGTATTCCACGCTCGCCCCGAACACCGCCACACGCGTGACGCCCGGCGTCAGCACACTGATACCGGCGTCGCCCAGCGAGTGCTGCCAGCGCACCTGGATCGTTGCCGACGGCTTGAAGTCGATCAACTTGGCGGGATCGATGCCGGCCTTGTTGCTGCTGCAGGCTGCCAGCAGCAAGACGCATGTCAGCAGACTGTAACGGCGCAATGTCATTTGGCGTTACCCAGTCCGTCCAGTTTCAACTGGATCAGATTACGTTGCGCAGCCTGGGCATCGGTCTTCGCCAATGCCAGCTTGTAGGCGGTGCGCGCTTCGTCGGTCTTGCCCATCGCGCCCAGCACATCACCCTTCAGATCGGCATACACGCTGTCGAAAGCGGCAGGGTGCGGGGTATTCAGATGCTTGAGCGCATCGTCATACTGTTTCTCGTCCAGCAACATGGCGGCCAGCTTGAGGCGGGCCACATGTCGCAGCCCATCCTCGTCCGAGTGCTCGATCACCCACCACAGTCTGGCCTTGGCTCGTGCCGCATCGCCTGCCTGCTGGCTGGTCTGTGCTGCCAGCAACTGGGCGCGTGCCGCGTAAGGGCTGGTCGAGAACCGATCGGCCAGCGCATCGGCCGCATCACCGACACGCTTCGCGTCGCCGCTCGAAGTCTGCTTCATCACCTCGGCATACAGGCTGGAGGCACCCGCAGCTTGCGCGGCCTGATGCTGCTTCCAGAACTGGCTACCGGCGAAAACAAGCAAAGAGACCGTGACCAGTCCATAAACCCAGTTGCTGTTCTCTTTCCACCAAGCCTTGAGCGCGTCTACCTGTTCCTGTTCGTGCAAATCCAACTCTGACATTTTCATTTCCTCACTTGATCAATTCTTTAATTTTGATTTGCAGCTCTGTCATCGCGACACGCTGCTGTTCACCAGCGCGCAGTGGTTTGACAGTGACCGCATTGGCGGCCGCCTCATCATCACCGACGATCACCGCGCACACCGCGCCGCTCGCATCCGCCTTTTTCATCTGCGACTTAAAACTTCCGCCGCCGCAATGCAGCAGCACGCGCACACCGGCGTCGCGCAACAGTTCTGCTGCCTGCCAGGCGACGACCTGTGCCTGCTCGCCCTGATGCACCACATACACATCCAGCGGCGCGGGCGGCGGTGTCATGCCGTATTCCTGCAGCAATGCCAGCAGGCGTTCCACCCCCATGGCAAAACCCATGGCCGGTGCCGGTTTGCCGCCGATCTGTTCGATCAATCCGTCGAAACGACCGCCCGCGCAGATGGTGCCCTGCGCACCGAGACGCGTGGTGACCCACTCGAACACCGTGCGGTTGTAATAGTCCAAGCCGCGCACCAGGCGCGGGTTGATCTCGAACGGGATGTCGTGCCGCTTCAGGATCGCCTGCACCGCCCCGAAATGCCGGATCGCCTCGTCTTCCAGCTCATCCATCAGCCTGGGGGCATTGCCCACCAGTTCCTGCATGGCCGGGTTCTTGGTGTCGAGGATGCGCAGCGGATTGGTATACAGGCGGCGCTGTGCCTCGGCATCCAGCACATCCTTGTGCCCTTCGAAATAGGCGATCAGTTTGTCGCGATGACGCTGACGCGAAGCACTGTCGCCCAGCGTATTCAGTTGCAGCGTCACATCGCGGATGCCCAACTTCTTCCACAGACGTGCGCACATGATGATCTGCTCGGCATCGATGTCCGGCCCGCCGAAACCCATCGCCTCCACCCCGATCTGATGGAACTGGCGATAACGGCCCTTTTGCGGACGCTCGTGGCGGAACATCTGCCCTGAATACCAAAGACGCTGCGGCGCGTTATACAGCAAATTGTGCTGCAGCACGGCGCGTACGCAGGAAGCGGTGCCTTCCGGACGCAAGGTCAACTGATCGCCGTTGAGGCTGTCCTCGAAGCTGTACATCTCTTTTTCGACGATGTCGGTGACCTCGCCGATAGCGCGCTTGAACAGCACGGTCGATTCCACCAGCGGCATGCGGATGTTGCGGTAGCCGTAGGATTCCAGCCATTCACGCACGGTATCCTCGAACCACAGCCACAGCCCCGCCTCGTCCGGCAGGATGTCGTTCATGCCACGGATGGCCTGTAAAGTCGTATTGCTCATAATGGATCGAAAAACAAGAAGGCGCGGATTATATCGCAAAGCCCCTTCCCCCGAAGCAAAGCAGCATCGGGGCACAGTCCATCCGCGATGAGGACAACCGGCTAGCGGGGAGATCGCGGGAAGCACCGTCCCGCCGCGGTGAATGCGGTGAAATCCACATCGGTGGCGTAAGCGTACAGGTCGATCACCAATGCGGTGTCTTCGGCGGTGGTCACGGCTGCATCTGCGACCACGGGCGCATCGTTCACGGCTGCGACTGCCAAAGTCACTGTGGCGATGTTGGAATCCAGTGCACCGTCGTTCACCTTGTAAGTGAAGCTATCCACGCCATTGAAGTTGAGGTCTGGCGTGTAGGTGAAGCTGCCGTCAGCATTGATGGCTACTTGGCCGTGCTGGGCGGTAGCCACGATGGCGGCGGTCAGGGCATCACCGTCGATATCGGAAGCGGCAGCCAGCAGGTTCATTGCCAGTGCGGTGTCTTCCACTGCAGCGAGGTTGAGATCGCCGAGCGTCGGGGCATCGTTCACTGCTGTCACGTTCAGACTCACGGTGGCGATGTTGGAATCCAGCGCGCCGTCGTTAGCCAGGTAGGTGAAATTATCCGCACCGTTGTAGTTGGCATGCGGCGTGTAGGTGTAGCTACCATCGGCATTCGCAACCAGCACGCCATGTGCCGGGCCGGTGACGATCTGGGTGGTCAGCGTGGCGCTATCCACATCGGTGGCATACGCACCCAGTGCAATCACCAGTGCCGTGTCTTCTGCCGTGTTGGCTTGTACGTCGGCCACTACCGGGGCGTCGTTCACGGAGGTGAGCGTGATGCTGACGGTGGCGAGGTTGGATTCCAGCGGGCCGTCGCTCAGGCGGTAGGTGAAGGTGTCGGTGCCGAAGTAGTCGGATTGCGGGGTGTAGCTGAATGTGCCATCTGCATTCACGCTGACTGCGCCATGGGCGGGCTGGTCAACTACGTGCGAGCCGAGTTGCAGCACGGCTGCGTTGTCCACTTGGGCGAACGGGTCGAACGCTAACGCTCCGTCTTCCAGAATGGTGGCGGTTTCGTCGTGCAGTTGTGGCAGGCCGGAGAGATGCACATCGCTTACCGTGACATGGCTGTTGTTCTGACCGAAACCAATCAGGTCGAACGACAGGTTGGCTGCGACACCGGCAGGAACGCCTGCCAGATCCACACGGTAGGTGCGGCTGCCGTCGGCGTTGTTGATGCAGGTGACGCAATTGGCCAGGTTCTGCGTGCCGTCGGCTTGCAGGTTGAGGAAGGCATCGGTGCGGGTCTGGCCGGGGCCGCTCAGCAGGGA
>WOZO01000220.1 GCA_011620315.1 Sideroxydans sp.
GCTCAAGCAGCACATAGTTGGTCACATCGACCAAAGCGCTGATGCTGCGCAATCCGCAACGCTCCAGGCGCCGCACCATCCATGAAGGTGTCGCCGCCTTTGCATTCACACCGGATATCACTCGGCCCGTATATCGCGGACAAGCCTCAGGTGCGGACACCTTCACATTGCGGGATGCGCTGCCAGATTGCTGTATGTTTGCTGCGGATGGCTCCTGCATTGGCGTACCCGTCAGCGCCGCCACTTCACGCGCGATACCATTGAGAGACAAACAGTCACTCCTGTTCGGAGTAAGCTTCAGCGTGATCAAATGATCTTCCAGATCGAGATGCTCGCGGATGCTTTGCCCGACCACTGCATCATCGGAAAGTACCATCAAACCGGCACTCTCTTCTGCAAGACCGATCTCGGTCTCGGAGCACATCATGCCGAAGGAGGCGACACCGCGCACTTTTGCCTTCTTGATTTCAAAACTGGGCAATTTGGCCCCCACCAGCGCACAAGGCGCTTTCATACCCACGGTCACATTCGATGCGCCGCACACGATAGTCAGCGGCTCGGCCTCTCCGACATTCACCGTCAGCACGTTCAGGCGATCCGCATCAGGATGTTTTTCTTTTGCCAGCACTTGAGCCACCACCACCTTCTCAAAGGCAGGCGCGACGGAGGTCATCTCCTCCACTTCCAGACCGGCCATAGTCAGCAGATGGGACAGCGCCTCGCTGGACAGCGAAGGATTCACAAGGGTGCGCAACCAGGATTCAGAAAATTGCATGTTCAGTTGAATTGCTTGAGGAATTGAAGGTCATTCTCAAAGAACAACCGGAGATCATTCACGCCATAGCGCAGCATAGCCAAACGTTCTACGCCCATACCGAAAGCAAAACCGATATATTTCTCGCTGGCAATACCGACATGCTTGAGTACGTTCGGATGCACCATGCCGCAACCGCCGATCTCCAGCCAGCCGCCATTCCAGCTCATATCCATCTCGGCCGAAGGTTCGGTGAACGGGAAGAAAGAGGGGCGGAAGCGCACCTGCATATCCTCGGTTTCGAAATAGTTCTGCAGAAAATCGGCGATCACACCTTTCAAGTCGGCGAAGCTGACACGCTCGCCGACCCACAGACCTTCAACCTGATGGAACATGGGTGAATGGGTGGCATCGGAGTCCACGCGATAGACTCGACCCGGCGCGATGATGCGGATATCCGGCATCGTTTCCAGATGTTTGTACTTCTCCATATGCGCTTGCATATAGCGGATCTGGATAGGGGATGTGTGGGTGCGCAGTACATGCTGCTCGTCGATATAGAAAGTGTCGTGCATCGCACGCGCCGGATGATCCGCCGGGATATTCAGCGCGGTGAAATTATAGAAATCGTTTTCGATCTCCGGTCCTTCGGCAACGTCATAGCCGATGGAATGAAACAGATTCTCGAGCCGTTCCAATGTGCGAGTGACCGGATGCAAACCGCCCACCCCGATTCCGCGTCCGGGCAGTGTCACATCAAGCGATTCCGCTGCCAATCTTGCATTCAAGGCGTGCAGTTGAATAGCGTCTCGCTGCGCCTGCAATGCGGCCTCGATCTGCTGTTTGACCTGATTGATGCGCGCGCCAGCTGCGGGGCGCTCTTCGGCAGAAAGCTTGCCCAAGCTCTTCAGCAAGGCGGTTAATTTCCCTTCCTTGCCCAAGTAGCGAGCTTTGATGTTCTCCAGTTCGGCTGCGTCTTCAACGGCAGCGAAACCTTCCAAGGCTTCTTCGAGTATGGTTTGAAGTTCTTGCATCGTAGTTTCGTTTAGTCTTAAAACAAAAAAGGAGGCTTGCGCCTCCTTTTTTATATAGCGCGATAATTACGCGCCAAGGCTGGCTTTGGCTTGCCCGACGATCTGCGTGAACGCAGCTTTGTCGAACACGGCCAAGTCGGCCAACACTTTGCGGTCGATATCGATCGCTGCCTTTTTCAGGCCGTTCATGAACACGCTGTAGCTCAGGCCATGCTCGCGTGCAGCGGCATTGATACGGGCGATCCACAGTGTGCGGAACTGACGCTTCTTCTGACGGCGGTCACGATAGGCATATTGACCGGCCTTCATCACCGCTTCTTTGGCGATACGATAGACGTTCTTGCGGCGGCCGCGGTAACCCTTGGCCTTGTCGAGAATCTTCTTGTGACGCGCGCGCGCCGTTACACCACGTTTTACTCTTGGCATTTTCTAACTCCTTACGCGTAGGGCATCATGGCGCGAACAGACGCCGTGTTGGTTTCATGGACACCTGTAGAGCCACGCAGTTGACGCTTGTTCTTGGTGGTTTTCTTGGTAAGGATGTGGCGCTTGAACGCCTGGCCGCGCTTGACGCTACCCCCTGCGCGAACGCGGAAGCGTTTCTTCGCACTGCTCTTGGTCTTCATCTTTGGCATATCAACTCCGTTTATTTGATGACGCCGGGAGGTTCCTGGCAGGAACACTTAACGACCCGAAATCACTTGTTTGGGGCACTTTGTACAACCACCGTAACGACAGCCCCTTGCTTCGTCACGATGCAGCTTAACTCTTACTCTTATATCTTCTTCTTCGGAGCGATCACCATCACCATCTGACGGCCTTCCATCTTTGGAAACTGTTCCACTACGCCATGCTCTTCCAGATCGGCCTTGATGCGCTCGATCAAGCGCATACCGATTTCCTGGTGGGCCATTTCGCGGCCACGGAACCGCAATGTGATCTTGGTCTTGTCCCCGTCGGCAAGGAAGCGCGTCAAATTGCGCAACTTGATGTTGTAATCGCCTTCGTCCGTACCGGGACGGAATTTGATTTCCTTGACCTGCACCTGTTTTTGCTTAAGTTTGGCTTCGTGCTGTTTTTTGCTTTCGGCATATTTGAACTTGCCGAAATCCATGATGCGGCAAACCGGCGGTTCCGCCAAAGGCGCGATCTCCACCAAATCCAGTTCCGCTTCATCAGCCATGCGCAACGCTTCCGCGACTGCCACGATGCCAACCTGTTCTCCCTCCGCGCCAATGAGTCGCACCTGTGGTGCCGTTATCTGCTCATTCAAACGCTGCGACTTATCCTGTGCTATTGCAATTACTCCAATAAAAATTAAACCGCGCTTCCCGCATGCAGCTCGGAATTAAGACGTTCAATCAACGCCTCCACCGACATCTGTCCCAGGTCTTCACCTTGGCGGTTTCGCACGGCAACGAGGCCAGCAGCCATTTCCTTATCACCAACAATCAGCTGGTAAGGCAACTTCTGCAAGCTATGTTCGCGGATTTTATAGGTAATCTTCTCGTTGCGCAAATCAGATTGCACTCTGAAGCCTGCGGCACGCAACGCGTCGGCCGCCTGACCTGCATAAGTTTCCTGAGCCTGAGAGATATTCATCACCACCATCTGCACCGGTGCCAGCCACAACGGCAGGGCTCCGGAGTGATTCTCCACCAGAATCCCGATGAAGCGCTCCAAAGATCCCAGCACCGCACGGTGCAGCATCACCGGCGTCTTGCGGGTGTTATCTTCATCCACATATTCAGCACCCAATCGTCCAGGCATGGAAAAGTCCACCTGGATCGTGCCGCACTGCCAGGAACGCCCGATGGCGTCCTTGATATGGAATTCGATCTTCGGACCGTAGAATGCGCCCTCACCCGGCAGTTCCATCCACTCCATGCCTGATGCAGTCAATGCAGCACGCAATGCATTCTCCGATTTATCCCAAATCTCGTCAGAACCTACCCGACCTTCCGGGCGCAGGGCGAGTTTGACCACCACATCATTGAAGCCGAAGTCCTTGTAGACCTTCAGCACCAGCGCATTGAATGCCGTCACTTCCGATTCGATCTGTTCTTCGGTACAAAATACGTGCCCATCGTCCTGCACAAAGCCGCGAACGCGCATCAGTCCATGCAGACCGCCGGAAGGCTCGTTGCGATGGCAGGAGCCGAATTCGCCGTAACGCACAGGCAATTCGCGGTAGGAGCGCAGATCGGAATTGAACACCTGCACATGGCCGGGACAGTTCATCGGTTTGATCGCGTAATCGTGCTTCTCCGAGTCCGTGGTGAACATATTGGCCTTGTAATGTTCCCAATGACCGGACTTTTCCCACAGCACGCGGTCGATGATCTGCGGGCAGCGGATCTCCTGATAGCCGTTGTCGCGGTACACACCGCGCATGTGTTGTTCGATCACCTGCCACATCGCCCAGCCTTTGGGATGCCAGAACACCATGCCGGGCGCCTCATCCTGCATATGGAACAGATCCAGTTGCTTGCCCAACTTGCGATGGTCGCGCTTCTCGGCTTCTTCCAAACGATGCAAATATTCTTCCAGATCTTCTTTCTTCGCCCATGCAGTGCCGTAGATGCGTTGCAGCATCTCGTTCTTCGAATCGCCGCGCCAATAGGCACCGGCGACCTTCATCAATTTGAATACTTTTAGCTTGCCGGTCGATGGCACGTGCGGGCCGCGGCACAGATCGGTGAATTCCCCTTCGCTATACAGCGAAACATCCTGATCTGCAGGAATGGACTCGATCAGTTCCGCTTTGTATTTCTCGCCGATGGATTTGAAATAAGCCACTGCTTCGTCGCGCGGCAAAACATTGCGCGTTATCGGCAGGTCCTTCTTGGCCAGTTCCGCCATGCGTTTTTCTATGGCAGTCAGGTCTTCCGGTGTAAAAGGCCGGGAATAGGCGAAGTCGTAGTAGAAGCCGTTCTCGATCATCGGACCGATCGTTACTTGCGCTTCAGGGTACAATTCCTTTACCGCATAGGCCAGCAGGTGCGCCGTGGAATGGCGGATCAGACCGAGTCCGTCCTCATCTTTACCTGTGATAATTGCGAGCTGCGCATCGGCCGCGATCCGGAAAGAAGTATCCACCAGATTCCCATCCACCTTGCCGGCCAGCGCGGCGCGCGCCAAACCGGCACCTATGCTCTCCGCGACTTCGGCAACGGTTACTGGGCCTTCGAAACTGCGTTGAGAACCATCAGGTAGTGTTATGACAGGCATTTCAATCCACTCTAAATAAAAAGCAAATGCGGCCTGCGCCGCACTTTCAATACAGGGTTCAGGCGCATATACGCCACAGGGCGCGCAGTATATCGCAACTCACCATGTCATGTTCAGGTAGGCGATCAGCGCATCCAGCGCAAACACGAACAACAAACTCTGCAGAACCGCCTTGATGGCGACCTTCGGCACTTCCGTCACGGAAGGCTGTGCCTGCATACCGTTGTAACAAGAGATGCTGGAGATGGCCAATCCGAACAGACAGCCTTTAAAGGCGACCACCGCGAACTCGCTCAGTTTCACCGTCTGCAGGAATCGGTCGACCTGATCCAGCCAGGATACGTTCTGGAACAAGGCA
>WOZO01000168.1 GCA_011620315.1 Sideroxydans sp.
GCTCCTCTCGTGAGATGAGGCGGATTGCCTCACTTCACAAGTTAGGGAAACAGAACCAGCGATTCAACCGCTCCTGCGATCAACCCGGACTCGCGGATCGGAGCGCCCATACCGCGGAGCGGTTTAGTCCATGGTCTGGAATACGCACATATTGATTAACAAGTGTAATTATACCGCCCCGCAACTGCAATTGGTTGGTTTCTTACGATATTTTTTATCGTAGAAGCCAGACAGGCTGCTAGATAAAACTGACGGGGGATTTAGGTTCCGGCACCGCAAGGCGTGAGAGTTCGAGTCTCTCCTTTCGCACCAGCCTTCCCCCTTGCTCGCCTCTGGTATTCACCTTCACATTGTTCTGTCAGCCTTAACAGGCTATATTGCGACAACAGGAGCGATAAATGAACGAGAGCCAGAATAAGCGCGCCGTACTAGAAGCGCGTCACCATGACCCCTTTTCCTACTTGGGGTTGCATCAGTCCAAATCTGAATATGTATTTCGGGTGTTCCAGCCTTATGCCACCGAAGTGTCGGTGTTCGACGGCAAAACCTGGCTGCAACTGGAGCGTGCCGATGCGGCCGGATTGTTTATTTGGCGTGGCAAGCAGGCTTTGCCGACGCCCTGTCGCCTGCGTCTGAATTATTTCAATCATCTGCTGGAAGTGCATGATGCTTTTACCTTTGGGAGCAGCATCAGCAATCTTGACTTGCATTTGTTCTCGGAAGGGACACTGCAGCAGGCCTACCGCACGCTGGGCTCGCACCACATGGAGCAGCAAGGCGTGTGGGGCGTACGTTTTACGGTGTGGGCGCCGAATGCGGAGCGCGTCAGTGTGGTGGGAGATTTCAACGGTTGGGATGGCCGTGTGCACCCGATGCGCTCATTGGGCAGCAGCGGCATCTGGGAGATATTCATCCCCGACATCGGGCTGGGCGAGCTGTACAAATTCGAGATACGCAGTCGCCATAATGGTGACTTGCTGACCAAGACCGACCCCTATGGCTTCAGCTTCGAGATGCGCCCGGGCACGGCATCGCGCGTGGTCTCGCTGGCCAATCACGACTGGCGCGATGAAAGCTGGATGGCGCAACGCGCCGTGAGCGACTGGCAACATCAGCCGCTGAATATCTACGAAGTGCACGCCGGTTCCTGGAAGCGTCACTGGGACGGCCGTTTTTACAATTTCCGCGAACTGGCCGACAGTCTGGTGCCTTACGTGCAGGAGATGGGCTTCACGCATATCGAACTGATGCCGGTCAGCGAGCATCCGCTGGATGAATCATGGGGTTATCAGACCACCGGCTATTTCGGTGTCACCAGCCGTTTCGGCACGCCGGACGACTTCCGCTATTTCGTCGATTGCTGCCACGTGGCGGGCATCGGCGTGTTGCTCGACTGGGTGCCTGCGCATTTCCCTAAAGACAGCTGGGCGCTGGCTAGATTCGACGGCACCGCGCTGTACGAACACGAGGACCCGCGTCTGGGCGAGCATCAGGACTGGGGCACGCTGATCTTCAACTATGGCCGCAACGAGGTGCGCAACTTCCTGCTGTCCAATGCCTATTTCTGGTTGCGCGAATTCCATATCGACGGTTTGCGAGTGGATGCCGTGGCCTCCATGCTGTATCTGGATTATTCGCGCGAAGCGGGGCAGTGGCTGCCCAACAGATTCGGCGGGCGCGAGAACATCGAGGCGGTGGATTTTCTGCGCCAGTTGAACGTGATGACCCACGAGCATTTCCCCGGCACGCTGACGCTGGCCGAAGAATCCACCTCGTGGCCCATGGTGTCGCGTCCGACCTATCTGGGCGGGCTCGGCTTCTCCATGAAGTGGAACATGGGCTGGATGAACGACACGCTGGCCTATATCAAACACGATCCGGTGCATCGCCGTTATCACCAGAACATGCTGACCTTCGGCCAGTTGTATGCCTACACCGAGAACTTCGTGCTGCCGTTTTCGCATGACGAGGTGGTGCACGGCAAACATTCTCTGCTGGACAAGATGCCGGGTGACGGCTGGCAGAAGTTCGCCAATCTGCGCCTGTTGTTCACCTACCAGATGACCATCTCGGGCAAGAAACTCAACTTCATGGGCAACGAGCTTGCGCAGGGGCAGGAGTGGCGGGTCGGCGCGGAACTCGACTGGTATCTGCTGGACCGTGCCGAGCACGGCGGTATCAAGACGCTGGTGCGTGATTTGAACAGGTTGTACCGCGATGTACCCGCGCTGCACGAACTGGATTTCTCGCATGAAGGCTTCGCCTGGATCGACTGCAACAACGCCGACCAGTCGGTGCTGGTGTATCGCCGCATCGCGCGCGACGGTTCGGAGGTGATCGTGGCGCTGAACTTCACGCCGGTGCCGCGCGAGAACTATCGCATCGGCGTGCCGCACAAAGGCGGCTTCCGCGAGATATTCAACAGCGATTCGCACTATTACGGCGGCAGCAACATGGGCAACGGCTTCGGCATGTATTCCAACGATGCGGAATGCAACGGCATGCAACAGTCCATCCAAGTCACTTTGCCGCCGATGGCGGGCGTTGTATTGCAACGGACGAGTTGATGCGGGCATAAGACGAACAGCTACAACAAGATCGGCAGGGGCCAGGATATGTCTCAATTAACGCAATCTCCTGCATGGCAGGCACTGCAGGAACACAGCGCATCGTTGCAGGGTTTTTCATTGCGTCAGGCATTTGCGGACGATGCGAAACGTTTCGATAACTTCTCGCTGCGTTTCGGCGATCTGCTGCTGGATTACTCGAAGAACCTGATCAATGAACAGACGATGTCGCGCCTGATGGCGTTGGCGGAGCAGGCCGATGTGGCAGGCATGCGCGCGCGCATGTTCGCCGGCGACAAGATCAACTTCACCGAAGGCCGCGCGGTGCTGCATACCGCTTTGCGTGCCGCGACGGTTGCCGATCACGCGCCGGTCATGGTGGACGGCAAGGATGTGCTGCCCGGCGTGCGCTATGTAATGGAGAAGATGCGCCTGTTCGCCAACAGCGTGCGCAACGGCGTGTGGCGCGGCTACAGCGGCAGGCCGATCAGCGATGTAGTGAACATCGGCATCGGCGGTTCCTATCTGGGGCAGCTGATGGTGTGCCAGGCTTTGCAGCCCTATGCCTCGCCGGACCTGCGCGCGCATTTCGTCTCCAATGTGGACGGTGCCGACATCGCCACCAAGCTGGCAACCTTGAACCCCGAGACAACGCTGTTCATCGTCGCTTCCAAGACTTTTACCACGCAGGAGACGCTGATGAATGCCCGTTCGGCGCGCGACTGGCTGCTGGCCGGTGCGGTCGACGAGGCGCATGTCGCCAAACATTTCGTGGCGCTGTCCACCAACGCGGCGGCGGTCAAGGCGTTCGGCATCGACCCCAACAACATGTTCGAATTCTCCGACTGGGTCGGCGGCCGTTACTCGCTGTGGTCGGCCATCGGCCTGTCCATCGCGCTGTATGTCGGCATGGACAGGTTCGAGGAGTTGCTGCAGGGCGGCAACGATATGGATGAGCATTTTTGCAGTGCGCCGCTGGAACAGAACATGCCGGTGATCCTGGCCATGCTCGGCGTGTGGTATCGCAACTTCCATGACGCGGCATCCATCGCCATGCTGCCCTACGACCAGTCGCTGGAATATTTCACCGCCTATTTTCAGCAGGCCGACATGGAGAGCAACGGCAAGCGCGTGGACCGTCAGGGCCATGCCGTGGATTACGCCACCGGCCCGATCCTGTGGGGCGGCACCGGCACCAATGGCCAGCATGCCTACTACCAGTTGATCCATCAGGGCACGCAGATGATCCCGGCGGATTTCATCGCGGCGGCCAACAGCCAGCATCCGCTCGGCGAGCATCACGCGACCCTGCTGTCCAATTTTTTTGCGCAGACCGAGGCATTGATGAAGGGCAAGAGCGAGGCCGAGGCGCGTGCCGAACTGGAAGCGGCCGGCATGGCCGCGGCGGATATCGAAGTGCTGTTGCCGCACAAAGTGTTCACCGGCAACAAGCCGACCAATTCCATCCTGTTCGAGCGCCTCACGCCGCGCACGCTGGGGCGTCTGATCGCGCTGTACGAACACAAGATATTCGTGCAGGGCGTGGTGTGGAATGTGAACTCCTACGACCAGTGGGGGGTGGAGCTGGGCAAGCAATTGGCCTCGCATATCCTGCCCGAGTTGCGCGACGCGCAGCCGGTGAACACGCACGACGCCTCCACCAACGGCTTGATCAATCACTACAAATCAATCAGACAATAAATAACATGCGCATCCTGTTCGCCACTTCCGAAGTTCATCCGCTGATCAAGACCGGCGGTCTGGCCGATGTCAGCGCCTCGCTGCCCGCCGCCTTGCAGGTGCTGGGGCAGGATGTGCGCGTGCTGTTGCCGGGCTATACACAAGTGCTGGATGCACTGAAGAGCAAGAAAGTAGTCGCCACCTTCAAACCGTTCGCGGATCAGGAAGAAGTGCGCCTGCTGAGCGCGAAGATGCCGGTGACCAATGTGCCGCTGTATGTGCTGGATGCGCCGCATTACTACTGTCGCGTGGCCGGGCCGTACCAATATCACCTGGGCGGTGACTGGCCGGACAATCCGATGCGTTTCGGCCTGCTGTCGCGCGTGGCCGCCATGCTGGGCAGCAGCGCATCGCCGGTGAACTGGCAGGCGGAACTGGTGCATTGCAACGATTGGCAGACTGGTCTGGTGCCGGCTTATCTGCATCTGGAGCCGGAACCTCATGCGAAAACCGTGATGGCGATCCACAACATCGCCTTCCAGGGCAACTTCGACCATGAATGGACCAAGCATCTGCATCTGCCCGAAGCGCTGTATCACATGCACGGCGTGGAGTTCCACGGTCATCTGTCCTTTCTCAAGGCCGGTCTGCAGTATGCCGACCGCATCGTCACGGTCAGCCCGACTTATGCGCACGAGATACAGGCGACGGAGATGGGCTATGGCATGCAGGGACTGCTGACGGTGCGCAGGGCGCAAGTCAGCGGCATCCTCAACGGCATCGATGACAAGGAATGGGATCCCGCGACCGATCCGCATCTGCCCGCGCATTATGATGCGCGGGATCCGTCCGCCAAGGCGCAGGTCAAGCAGGCTTTGCAGCAGCGTCTGGGGCTGGAAGTGGATGCGCAGGCGCCGCTGCTGGGCGTGGTCAGCCGTCTGACTTATCAGAAGGGGCTGGATCTACTGCTGGAATGTCTGCCGACCCTGTTGGACGGCGGTGCGCAACTGGTCGTGCTGGGCAGCGGCGATGTGGAGTTCGAGCGGCGCTACCAGTTGCTGGCGCAACGCCATGCCGACCGGGTGTCGGTCACGACCCGGTTCGACGAACCCTTGTCGCACCAGATCATGGCGGGGGCGGACATCTTCCTGATGCCGTCGCGTTTCGAACCGTGCGGTCTGAACCAGATGTACGGCATGCGCTACGGCACGCCGCCGGTGGTGCGCCGTACCGGCGGCCTGGCCGATTCGGTGACCAATGCCAGTCTGGACGGCGGCACCGGCTTCGTGTTTGACGAGCCGGGTGTGGCAGCCTTGCAGCAGACCATCAAGTGGGCGATCGAGTGTTATCACGATGCGCCGACTTTCCGCCGTATCCAACTGAACGGCATGAACAAGGACGTCAGCTGGCGCCACAGCGCGCAGCTATATCTGGATCTGTACGAAACAGCATTGGCAAAGCAGCATCAATAAAAAAAGGGAGAGCAACATGGCACAGGATGCACAATCACCACGTTTCATCAGCGCGCTCACCAAGAACACCGTCGCCTTGATCCTGGCGGGCGGGCGCGGTAGCCGACTGCACAACATGACCGACTGGAATGCCAAGCCGGCCGTGCAGTTCGGCGGCAAGTTCCGCATCATCGATTTTCCTTTGTCCAACTGCATCAACTCCGGTATCCGCCGCGTCGGCGTGGTCACCCAGTACAAGGCGCATACCCTGATCGAACACATCCAGAAGGGCTGGGGTTTTCTGCGCGGCGAGTTCAACGAGTTTGTCGCCTTGCTGCCGGCGCAGCAGCGCATCCAGGAAGAGTGGTATCGCGGCACGGCGGACGCGGTGTTCCAGAACATCGACATTCTGCGCGGCTACAACCCGGAATACATCGTCATTCTGGCGGGCGACCATATCTACAAGATGGACTACGGCGAGATGCTGGCCGCGCATGTGCAGACCGAGGCGGACATGACCGTGGGCTGCATCGAAGTGCCGGTGGCAGAAGCAACCAGCTTCGGCGTGATGTCAGTGGGCGAGGAAGATCGCGTCGTAAAATTCGCGGAGAAACCCGCCGATCCGAGCGAGATTCCCGGCAAGCCCGGACGCGCGCTGGCCAGCATGGGCATCTATGTGTTCAATGCCAAATTTCTTTACGAGCAACTGGTGCGCGATGCGGACACCAAGTCATCCACCCACGATTTCGGCCACGACATCATCCCGTATCTGATCGAGCGCTACCGCGTGTACGCGCACCGCTTCGAGAAGAGTTGCGTGGGCATGAGTGCGGATGGACATGCCTACTGGCGCGATGTGGGAACCATCGACGCCTATTGGGAAGCCAACATGGAGATGGTCGATGTGGTGCCCGACCTCGATCTGTACGACAAGACCTGGCCGATCTGGACCTATCAGGAGCAGCTACCGCCGGCCAAGTTTGTGTTCAACGAGGAAGGGCGACGCGGCGAGGCCATCGATTCCATGGTGTCGGGCGGCGACATCATCAGCGGCGCGCGCGTCTTCCACAGCGTGTTGTTCTCCGATGTGCGTGTCGGCGAGCGTAGCGAAGTGACGGACTCCGTGATCCTGTCGGGTTGCCGCATCGGCGCCGACGTCAAACTGAACCGCGTGGTGCTGGATAACCGTTGCGAGATCCCCGACGGCATGCGCATCGGTTTCAATCGCGAGGAAGACGCCAAGCGTTTCCATGTCTCCAAGGGGGGCGTCACGCTGGTCACACCGGACATGCTGGGCCAGTCCATCCATCACGTCAGATAATCCGAAAGAATAGAAACAACTTATGCCGCATCGCAAGAAACAACAAACCGAGAAGACGCTGCAACTGGTGTTGTGTTGGCACATGCACCAGCCGGACTACCGCGATTACCTCACGGGAGAATTCACCCTGCCGTGGACCTATCTGCACGCCATGAAGGATTACACTGATATGGCTTATCACCTGGAGCAGCATCCGCAGACGCGCGCCGTGGTGAACTTCGTGCCCATCCTGGTCGAGCAGTTGCAGGATTACGAGCAACAGTTCCGCACGGGCGAGATACGCGACGGCTTGCTGAAAATGCTATGCCGCGAAGACCTTGACGCATTGGGCGACGAGGAGCGGCTGCATATTTTGGATAGTTGCTTCAAGAGCAACCACACCAAGATGTTGCAGCCTTACCGTGCCTACCAGCACTTGTTCGATCTGCAAAAGATGGTGGAGGAGCGCGGGCGCGAGAGCGTGACCTATCTCTCCGGCCAATATCTGGCCGACCTGCTGGTGTGGTATCACCTGGTGTGGACGGGCGAGAGCGTGCGCCGCGAGAACGAAGTGGTCGCGCGCCTGATGACCAAGGGCGCACAGTTCACCTATGCCGAGCGCATGGAATTGTTCAAGTTGATCGGCGAGTTGATCGCCGGCATCATCCCGCGCTATCGCGCCTTGTCCGAACGCGGTCAGGTCGAGCTATCGACCACGCCATACAACCACCCCATCCTGCCATTGCTGCTCGACTTCAGCACCGCGCGCGAGAGCGAGCCGAACGCGCCGCTGCCGGGTGCCAGCAACTACCCCGGCGGCCTGCATCGTGCGCAGGCCCATCTGAACAAGGCAGTGGAAAGCCATCAGCAGAACTTCGGCAGCAAGCCGAACGGTATGTGGCCGTCCGAGGGCAGTCTGTCGCGTGCCACGGTGAAGCTGCTGGGCGAACACGGCTGCCACTGGACGGCGACCGGACAGGCGGTGCTGGCGCACAGTCTGCAGCGCGAGTTGAATGGTGTGCCGCTGCCGGACAAATCCGAATATCTGTACCAGCCCTATGTGCTGGAGGATGCCGACAAGCCGGTATATTGCTTCTTCCGCGACGATCATCTGTCTGATCGTATCGGCTTCGAATACGCGAAGTGGAAAGGCGACGATGCGGCGGCTGACTTCGTGCACCAGCTGGAAGAGATCTACACGCACTCACACGGTGACCATGACCCGGTCGTATCGGTGATCCTGGACGGCGAGAACGCCTGGGAGTACTACCCGTATAACGCTTATTACTTCCTGTCCGAGTTGTACGCCTTGCTGGAAGATCACCCGTACATCGCCACCACCACCTTCCAGGATGTGTCGCACGCTCTCGGGCAGGGCAAGAGCCGCAGCAGGTGCGGCAAGCTGAAGCAGATGGTGGCGGGCAGCTGGGTGTACGGCACGTTCAGCACCTGGATCGGCTCGCCGGACAAGAACCGCGGCTGGGATCTGTTGTGCGAAGCAAAACGCAGTTATGACATCGTCGCCAACAGCGGTCGTCTGAATGCCGAAGAACTAAAATTGGCGACCGAGCAGTTGGCCGATTGCGAAGGTTCGGACTGGTTCTGGTGGTTCGGCGATTACAACTCGGCACAGAGCGTTTCCTCTTTCGACGTGCTGTTCCGCAAGAACCTGAGCAACCTGTACCGGCTGCTCAAGCTGCAGCCGCCGGTTGATCTGCAGCATGTGATCAGTGTCGGCGGCGGGACCCCGGCGGCTGGCGGTACCATGCGCCGCTCAGAATAAGCCCTGTCGAATCAATCCAGTACTTTTGCAAGGGAGATGGGGGATGGCTATTTGATAGAATCCCCTTCCCGGCAACATCCCAATAGCAGGAAACATATCGTGACCACTCCCGGCAAGCCATTCATTCAAAAGCATCACGGCATCATGAGCATGCCGCCTCTGGGCACCGATGCGATCAGCATCATGGAAGATTTTCGGCGCTACTTCAGTCACACCCTGGGTTGGGGGAAAGAGACTGTCTCCGGCTACCCGGTCTATTCTTCGCTGGCCCATACCTTGCGCGACCGTCTGATCGAACGCTGGCGCCACACGCAGCGGGCCCACGACGAATCCAACTGTAAACAGGCTTACTACCTGTCGCTGGAATTCCTGATGGGACGCGCGATGGGTAATGCCATGCTCAATCTGGATATGTTGCAGGAGACGGCCGATGCGATGCGCAATTTCGGTGTGGAACTGGAAGATGTGCAGGAGCAGGAAAGCGACGCGGGACTCGGCAATGGCGGCTTGGGGCGTCTGGCTGCCTGCTTCCTCGACAGCTGCGCCACGCTGCAATTGCCGGTGACCGGCTACGGCTTGCGCTATGAGTACGGCATGTTCCGTCAGCGCATCGAGCACGGCAGGCAGGTGGAAGATCCGGATCACTGGTTGCGCAACGGCAACCCCTGGGAAGTGGAGCGTCCCGAGCATGCGGTGCGCGTCAAGTTCTGCGGCCGCAGCGAGATGTTCACCGATGCGACGGGCAAGCTGCATGTGCGCTGGGTGGATACGCAGGACGTGATGGCCTTGCCGTTCGATATGCCTATCCCCGGTTACCGGAACGGCACCGTGAACACGCTGCGTTTGTGGAAGTCGACGGCCACCGAGGAATTCAATCTCGAAGAATTCAACGCGGGCAGCTACACCGAAGCGGTGGCGGCCAAGAATGCGGCCGAGCACATCACCATGGTGCTGTACCCGAACGATGCCAGCGAGAACGGCAAGGAACTGCGTCTGCGCCAGCAATACTTCCTGGCATCGGCCAGTTTGCAGGACATTCTGAATCACTGGGTGCGCAGGCATGGACAGGATTTCAAACAGTTCGCCGAGAAGAATGCCTTCCAGTTGAACGACACCCATCCCACTTGTGCCGTGGCCGAGCTGATGCGCCTGCTGATGGACGAGCATGGTCTGTCCTGGAGCGAGGCATGGCAGATCACCTCGAACACCATGGCTTATACCAACCATACCCTGTTGCCGGAGGCGCTGGAGAAATGGTCGGTGGCCATGTTCGGCCGCCTGCTGCCGCGCCTGCTGGAAATCATTTACGAGATCAATGCCCGCTTCATGGAACAAGTCTCGCTGCGCTGGCCGGGCGATGTGGCGCGCCAGCGGCGCATGTCCATCATCGAGGAGGACCATGCGCCGCACGTGCGCATGGCCTATCTGGCCGTGGTGGCCTGCCGCTCGGTGAACGGTGTGGCTGCATTGCATTCGGCACTGCTGCAACAAAACCTGTTTCATGATTTTTACGAAATGTGGCCGGAGAAGTTCAACAACAAGACCAACGGCGTGACGCCGCGCCGCTGGATGGCTTCCAGCAACCCTGAATTGAGCGCGCTGGTCGACAACACCATCGGGGATGAATGGCGTACAGATTTGTCACAGTTGGCGGGCTTGCTAAAATATGTCGACGACCAGGCATTCCGCACCAAGTGGCGCAGCATCAAACACAACAACAAGCAGCGTCTGGCCGAGATGGTGCTGCGCGACTGCGGCGTGCAGTTCGACACCTCGGCGCTGTTCGATGTACAGGTCAAGCGCATCCACGAATACAAGCGCCAGTTGCTCAATGTGCTGCATGTCATCCATCTGTACGACCGCATCAAGAACGGAGACACCCGGGACTGGACGCCGCGCTGCGTGCTGATCGGCGGCAAGGCCGCGCCGGGCTACGCGATGGCCAAGCGCATCATCCGCCTGGTGACGGCGGTGGCCGATGTGGTCAATCAGGATCCCGATACCAAAGGCCGTCTGCAGCTGGTGTTCCTGCCGGACTATCGCGTCTCGGCGATGGAGGTGATCTGCCCGGCGGCGGAGCTGTCCGAGCAGATTTCGACGGCGGGAAAGGAAGCATCCGGTACCGGTAACATGAAGTTCATGATGAACGGCGCGCTCACGATCGGCACGCTGGACGGTGCCAACATCGAGATCCGCGAAGAGGCGGGTGACGACAACTTCTTCCTGTTCGGCCTGACCGCCGAGGAAGTGGAAACGACACGCGGCCATTACGACCCGGCCGCTATCGTGGCGTCCGACCAGGACCTGCGGCGTGTGGTCGGGCTGCTGCGTTGCAACCATTTCAACCTGTTCGAGCCGGGATTGTTCGATCCGATCCTGGATGCCCTGCTCGATCCGCACGATCCATGGTTGACACTGGCCGACTTCCGGACTTATGTGGATGCGCAGCGGCAGGTGTCGCTCGCCTACCGCGATCAGGAGAAATGGACCCGTATGAGCATCATCAATACGGCGACCAGCGGCAAGTTCTCCAGCGACCGCACCATCATGGAATACAACCGTGATGTATGGGGGCTGTCGCACATCACGCCGCACGAGGCCTGACGCGGGCGTCAGGCCGTTTTACCCGCTTTGATGTATCATTCGCGGCGACTCAATCGTCGCATGTCTCCCTATATTCGAAGGAATCAGTATGTCTAACTTGGAAACTCTGTCCGGCCTGCAGCGCCGTCTGACCGCAACTATCCCGCAACAACAGATCCGTACCGAGGTCGAGAGCCGCCTGAAGCGTCTCGGTCGCACGGCCAAAGTCGCCGGCTTCCGTCCCGGCAAAGCACCGATCAAGGTGCTGGAGCAGCAGTATGGCGATTCCGTGCAACAGGAAGTACTGGGTGAATCCCTGCAGCGTTCGTTCGCCGAGGCCGCCATCGCCAACAAGCTGGATGTCGCGGGTTATCCCCAGTTCGAGATCAAGACCGCCGACCTGAAGGCACCCGAGATCGAGTTCAGCGCGACTTTCGAGGTCTATCCGCAGGTCACCATCGGTGACATCTCCGGCGAAAGCCTCACCCGCCTCGCGTTCACCATGAGCGATACGGATGTGGAAGACACCATCGACACCATGCGCAAGCAGCGCGCCGTTTACCATGCTGTGGAGCGCGGTGCGCAGCAGGACGATCAGTTGCTGATCGACTTCAGCGGTGAGCTGGATGGCAAGGCTTTTGAAGGCGGTTCAGCCAAGGACTTCAAGGTGCTGATCGGTTCCGGCCGCATGCTGGCCGATTTTGAGAACGCGCTGGTCGGTTGCAAGGCAGGCGAGACCAAGTCCTTCGACATGACTTTTCCCGCGGATTATCACGGCAAGGATGTGGTCGGCAAGCAAGTCACTTTCACCATCACGGTGCATAAAGTGGAAGAGCCGCAGCTGCCCGAGGTCGATGCTGACTTCGTGAAGTCAGTCGGCGTGGCCGACGGCGATGTGGAGAAGTTCCGACAGGAGATTCGCGACAATGTCAGTCGTGAAGCACAGCGCCGCGTCAAAGTGCGCAACAAGGAAAGCGTGATGGCCGTGCTGCTCAAAGTGGCACAGCTGGAAGTGCCGACCGCACTGCTGCAGGGCGAAGCGCAGCGCCTGATGGAACAGTCCATGCGCGATATGGAAGCGCGCGGCATGAAGATCCCCAAGGGTATGAAGCTGTCGGCCGAGATGTTCCTGGAGCGTGCCGGGTCGCGCGTGAAGCTTGGCTTGATTCTTGCTGAATTGGTGAAGCAACAGGATCTGAAGGCCAAGCCGGAACAGGTCGAAGCCTTGATCGAGGAGTATGCGCAGAGCTTCGAGCGCCCGGACGAAGTGCGCAAATGGTATCGCGCCGAGTCGGCCCGCCTGCAGGAGATCGAGAATCTGGCACTGGAAGACAATGTCGTCGCCTGGGTGATGGCCGGTGCCAAGGTGGCCGATCAAGAAGTAAAACTGAACGAACTGATGGGGAACTGAAAATGACGTACGGCGCACTCGGCGGCATGATGGAGCCGCAGGATTCGGGTTTGGTCCCGATGGTGGTAGAGACCAGTGGTCGAGGCGAGCGCGCCTACGACATCTACTCGCGCCTGCTCAAGGAGCGGATCATCTTCCTGGTCGGCCCGATCAACGACCACGTGGCGAACCTGGTGGTGGCGCAGCTGCTGTTCCTGGAGTCGGAGAATCCGGAAAAGGACATCCATCTGTACATCAACTCACCCGGCGGTTCGATCTCTGCCGGTATGGCGATCTATGACACGATGCAGTTCATCAAGCCGCAGGTCTCCACCATGTGTATCGGCATGGCCGCTTCCATGGGCGCGTTCCTGCTGCAGGCGGGCGAGAAGGGCAAGCGTTACGCGCTGCCCAATTCGACCGTGATGATCCACCAGCCGCTGGGCGGCTTCCAGGGGCAGGCGAGCGATATCGAGATCCATGCCAAATACATCCTCAGCCTGCGCGAGCAACTGTACAAGTTGATGGCGGAGCACACCGGCCGCACGGTGGAAGAGATCGCACGCGACAGCGAGCGCGACAACTTCCTGCCGGCGCAACAGGCGATGGAATACGGTTTGATCGACAAAGTGCTGGATAAGCGGGCATGATTAAAGTGGCGGACTGCCGCATGTCCGGCACGGAGGTATTAAGATGACATCAGAAAAAAACAAGGGCGAGAAATTGCTGTATTGCTCCTTCTGCGGCAAGAGCCAGCACGAGGTGAAGAAGCTGATCGCGGGCCCGTCGGTGTTCGTCTGCGACGAGTGCATCGCATTGTGCAACGACATCATCCGCGAGGAAACGCAGCATGCCATCGGCAGCGAGAGTGCCGAGAAGAAGGAACTGCCGACCCCGCACGAGATCTGCGCGCGACTGGACGAATATGTGATCGGCCAGCCGACGGCGAAGAAGATCCTCTCGGTGGCGGTCTACAACCATTACAAACGCCTGAGCCACAAGAACAGCGACGACGGCGTGGAGCTGTCGAAGAGCAACATCCTGCTGATCGGCCCGACCGGATCCGGCAAGACGCTGCTGGCGCAGACGCTGGCCCGCCTGTTGAACGTGCCGTTCGTGATGGCGGATGCCACCACGCTGACCGAAGCCGGCTATGTCGGCGAGGACGTCGAGAACATCATCCAGAAACTGCTGCAGGCCTGCGATTACGACGTGGAGAAGGCGCAGCGCGGCATCGTCTACATCGACGAGATCGACAAGATCTCACGCAAGTCGGACAACCCGTCCATTACGCGTGACGTGTCGGGCGAGGGCGTGCAACAGGCATTGCTCAAGCTGATCGAAGGCACCAAGGCGTCCATCCCGCCGCAGGGCGGGCGCAAGCATCCGAACACCGAGTTCCTGCAAGTGGACACCGCCAACATCCTGTTCGTGTGCGGCGGTGCGTTCGACGGTCTGGAGAAAGTGATCCGCAACCGTTCCGAGAAGGCCGGTATCGGTTTCTCCGCCAACGTGGCCAAGCGCGACGACAACAAGGATGTCGGCAAGACATTCAGCCAGGTCGAGCCTGAGGATCTGATCAAATTCGGCCTGATCCCCGAGTTCGTCGGTCGTCTGCCTGTGGTGGCGACTTTGGAAGGGCTGGACGAGGCGGCACTGATCAAGATCCTGTCCGAACCGAAGAACGCACTGACCAAGCAGTATCAGAAACTGTTTGCGATGGAAGGCGTCGAGCTCGAGTTCCGCGAAGGCGTGCTGAACGCCATCGCCAGGAAGGCGCTGGCGCGCAAGACCGGCGCGCGCGGGCTGCGCTCGATCCTGGAGCTGGCACTGCTGGACACGATGTTCGATCTGCCGACTGCGGAAAATGTTGATAAAGTGGTGCTGGACCAGAACGGTGCGGGCGAGATACAGCCTATCGTGATGTACGCGGATACTCCCAAAGCCGCATGAATTCCATGTAATGGGAGGGGTTGATTTATTCAACCCCGGCCCAATGTGGCGAACACAACCTTTTATAGCGAAGTGACTGCCATGACTGAACTCGAAAACAAACCTCCCTCAGACCATTATCCGCTGCTGCCTTTGCGCGATGTAGTGGTGTTCCCGCACATGGTCATTCCCTTGTTCGTCGGTCGTGCCAAGTCCATCAAGGCATTGGAAGCGGCAATGGAAGCGGGCAAGAGCATCGTGCTGGTCGCGCAGAAATCCGCCGCCAAAGACGAGCCTGCCACGGAAGACATCTACCGCATCGGCAGCATCGCCAACATCCTGCAGATGCTCAAGCTGCCCGACGGCACTGTCAAAGTGCTGGTGGAAGGCACGCAGCGCGCGCGCGTGATCGACGTGTTCGACGACAAGTCGCATCTGGATGCCACCATCGAGGCGATCCCGGTGGACGAGCATCCCGACAGCGAAGCCGAGGCGATGCGCCGCGCGCTGATCAGCCAGTTCGATCAGTACGTCAAACTGAACAAGAAAATCCCGCCCGAGATACTGACTTCACTGGCGGGCATCGACGATGCCGGCCGTCTGGCCGATACCATCGCCGCGCATCTGCCGCTTAAGCTGGAGCAGAAGCAGGAAGTGCTGGAGATCTTCGACGTGCGCAAGCGTCTGGAGCATCTGCTCGGCCTGCTGGAAGCCGAGCTGGACATCATGCAGGTGGAGAAGCGCATCCGCGGACGCGTCAAGCGCCAGATGGAGAAGAGCCAGCGCGAGTACTACCTGAACGAGCAGGTCAAAGCCATCCAGAAAGAGCTGGGCGAAGGCGAGGACGGTGCCGACATCGAAGAGATCGAGAAGAAGATCAAATCGGCGCACATGCCAAAAGACGCGCGCGCCAAAGCCGAAGCAGAGCTGAAGAAGCTCAAGCTCATGTCGCCCATGTCCGCCGAAGCCACCGTGGTGCGCAACTACATCGACATCCTGATCGGTCTGCCGTGGAAGAAGAAGACCAAGATCGATACTGATCTCAAGCATGCCGAAGGCATCCTGGAAGCCGATCACTACGGCCTGGAAAAAGTAAAAGAACGCATTGTTGAATATCTGGCCGTGCAGCAGCGCGTGGACAAGATGAAGGCCCCAATCCTGTGTCTGGTCGGTCCGCCGGGCGTAGGCAAGACCTCGCTGGGCCAGTCCATCGCGCGTGCCACCAACCGCAAGTTCGTGCGCATGTCGCTGGGCGGTGTGCGCGATGAATCCGAGATCCGCGGTCACCGCCGCACCTACATCGGTTCCATGCCGGGCAAGATTCTGCAGAACATGAGCAAGGTCGGGGTGAAGAACCCGCTGTTCCTGCTCGACGAAGTGGACAAGATGGGTATGGATTTCCGGGGCGATCCGTCGTCGGCGTTGCTGGAAGTGCTCGATCCCGAGCAGAACCATACTTTCGTCGACCACTACGTCGAGGTCGAATACGACCTGTCCGATGTGATGTTCGTCGCCACTTCCAACAGCATGAACATCCCCGGTCCGCTGCTGGATCGTATGGAAGTGATCCATGTGTCCAGCTACACCGAGGACGAGAAGGTCAACATCGCGACACGCTATCTGTTGCCCAAGGCGATCAAGAACAGCGGCCTGAAGCCGGACGAGGCCAGCGTCTCCGAAAGCGCCATACGCGACATCCTGCGTTACTACACGCGCGAGGCCGGCGTGCGCGGACTGGAGCGCGAGCTGTCCAAGATCTGCCGCAAGATCGTCAAGGCGCTGCTGATCAAGGGCGAGGCGAAGAAGGTCACGGTCTCGGCGCGCAATCTGGACAAGTATCTGGGCGTGCGCCGTTACAGCTACGGCATCGCGGAGAAGAACAATCAGGTCGGTCAGGTCACCGGTCTGGCATGGACTGAAGTCGGCGGCGAGTTGCTGACCATCGAGACAGCGGTGCTGCCGGGCAAGGGCAAGACCACCACCACCGGCAAGCTGGGTGAAGTGATGCAGGAGTCCATCCAGGCGGCATTGAGCGTGGTGCGTCGCCGTGCGCGCACGCTGGGTATCCAGGACAATTTCTACGAGAAGAAGGACCTGCACATCCACTTGCCGGAAGGCGCGACGCCCAAGGACGGTCCCAGTGCCGGTATCGGTATCTGCACCGCCATGGTATCGGCGCTGACCGACATCCCGGTGCGTGCCGATGTGGCCATGACCGGCGAGATCACCCTGCGCGGCGAGGTGTTGCCTATCGGCGGCTTGAAAGAGAAGTTGCTGGCGGCACAGCGCGGCGGCATCAAGGTTGTGCTGATCCCGGAAGAGAACGTGAAGGACCTGGTGGATATTCCGGACAATGTGAAGAACAAGCTCGACATCCATCCGGTCAAGTGGATCGAGCAGGTGCTGGAGATCGCATTGGAGCGCAAGCCGGAACCGTTGCCGGAAGTCGCCGCAGATGCGGCGGCCCCCGCCATCGTTGACGCAACCACACCGGTCGCAGTCAAGCATTGATCGGTAAAAATATGCGGCGGCGATGCACTTGCCGCCGCATATTTTTTGTCCGGCGCGAATATAAAAAAGTTTTTTTGTTCGGGGTCGTTGGCAAAGGGAAAAGTTTCTGTATAATGCGCCGCTTTCCGAGGGTGCTTAGCTCAGCTGGTAGAGCACCGCCCTTACAAGGCGATGGTCGGCGGTTCGAACCCGTCAGCACCCACCAGCAAAGGAAGATGCGGTAAGAGTTTATGGAGTGGTAGTTCAGTTGGTTAGA
Source organism: Sideroxydans sp. (assembly GCA_011620315.1). Classification (GTDB taxonomy): domain Bacteria; phylum Pseudomonadota; class Gammaproteobacteria; order Burkholderiales; family Gallionellaceae; genus Sideroxyarcus. The sequence goes on from WOZO01000168.1 coordinate 17,454, forward strand.
ATACCGGCCTGTCACGCCGGGGGTCGCGGGTTCGAGTCCCGTCCACTCCGCCAAACAAAGGCGAACGAAAGTTCGCCTTTTTTCATATGTAATGCGATATTCGCATTCGTCTATTGAAAACAGGTGTTGCTATGTTCGATTTCGTGCATGAAAGAAAGCGTGTAGTACAGGTCGTACTTGCGCTCATCATTTTGCCTTTCGCATTGTGGGGGCTGGATTCATACCAGAATTCCGGCGATGTCGGCGTGATGGCGACGGTGAACGGAACGAAGATCGGCCAGGCTGAATTCGAGGACGCGCTGACACAGCAGCGTCGCCGCATGCAGGAGTTGGCCGGAGACCAGTTCGATCCGGCCTTGTTTGATCGCCCCGAGATCAAACATTCCGTGCTGGAAGGTCTGGTCGCGCAGCATCTATTGCTGGCGAATGCCAAAGATGCGGGCCTGACGGTAAGCGATGAGCAGATCGCACAGATCATTGCCGGCGTCGGCGCATTTCAGAAAGACGGACGTTTCGACAAGCAGACTTACGAAGCGGCCTTGCGTGCGCAGGGTATGACGCCATCGCTGTTCGAATACCGCGTGCGTCAGGACATCCTGAATCGTCAACTGACCGATGCCTATGCCCGGAACGGCTTTGCTGCAGACACGACTGCAGACACATTGATCCGCCTCAACGAGCAGCAGCGCACGGTGTCTATCACCACGCTCGGTCTGGGTGATTTCCTGAAGAAAGCGGTCGTGGCAGATTCCGATGTGCAGAAGTACTACGAGCAAAATCCACAGCAGTTCGAAATGCCCGAGCGTGCACAAGTCGAATACGTTGTGTTCTCCGCCGATGCGCTGGCAGACAAGATCAATCCGACCGATGCCGAGGTGAAGCGCTACTACGACGAGCATCTGGGCGAGTTCAGCACGCAGGAGCAGCGTCAGGCTTCACACATCCTGATCTCGACCGCAACGCAGGCCGGCGAGGCTGAAAAGCTGGCGGCCAGGAAACAGGCCGAGCAACTGCTGGCTGAGGTGAAAGCGGCACCTGCCAAATTCGCGGCATTGGCCAAGGAACATTCGCAGGATCTCGGTTCGGCAGCGAACGGCGGAGACTTGGGCATGTTCGGTCGCGGCATGATGGTCAAGCCGTTCGACGATGCGGTGTTCTCGATGCAGGTCGGCCAGATCAGCGATCTGGTGCAGACCGATTTCGGTTATCACATCATCAAGGTGACTGCGGTCAAACCTGCCAAGGCGCAGCCGCTGAAAGAAGTGAGCGCACTGATCGAGCAGCGTCTGCGTGCACAGCAGGCGGCAGACAAGTTCGCCGAACTGGCCGAGCGTTTCAACGACACCGTTTACGAGCAGAGCGACAGCCTGAAGCCTGCTGCCGAACTGGTTGGTGCCAAAGTGGTGTCCGGTCAGTGGTTGAGCCGCGACCAGCAACCCGGCGAGATGTGGACAGCCAATGTGCTGGAAGCGGTCTTCTCGGAAGATGCAGTGAAGAACCAGCGCAATACGGCAGCCGTCGAAGTGAAGCCGAATACCTTGCTGGCAGCGCGTGTCACGACGCACCAGCCTGCCTCGGTTCGTCCGTATGCGGAAGTCGCATCCGGCATCCGCAAGTTGCTGCAGCATCAGGTTGCTTTGCGGGCAGCGGAAGAACAGGGCAAGCAGATGCTGGCCGCTATGCAGGCCGGCGAGAAGAACAAGCTGCTGTGGAAGACTGCGCTGCAGCTGTCGCGCTCGCAGCGTTCCGATCTTGATCCGGCGCTGTTGCACCAGATTTTCCTGACCGATACAAGCAAGCTGCCGACCTATATTGGCGTGCTGGATGCAAAGAGCGGATATGTCATCGCGCGTATCGATGCAGTCAAGGATGTGGACAGCATCGACCCTGCCAAGCGTGAGCGCTATACGCAGCAGATGCGCCAGGTTACCGGCGAAGCACTGCTGTCCGCTTATCTGGCGGAAGCCAAATCGGGCGCGGAGATATCGTTGAAGGCCTTTGCCGACGACAGCTCGAAATAGTCAGTTTAAAGCAGCAAACGAAACGCCGCTCACCGAGCGGCGTTTTTCATTGTGAAAAGCCCTTGGCAATAGCGGTTAAGGGGCGACGCATCGGGTGGGCGCTATCGTATATAATCCGGCGTTCTTTTTTTTCGAGCCGAGCCGCAGGATCCATGCAAGTATCCCCGAAACTGGAAGTGATCGATCTGGCCTGTGAACGTGGCGACCATCGCCTGTTCAGCGGTCTCGGCTTCACGCTCTCCGGCGGCGAGCTGATGCAGGTGCAGGGCGAGAACGGCAAGGGCAAGACCACCCTGCTGCGCGCGCTGTGCGGCTTCGTGCAGCCGGTGGCCGGAGCAGTGCACTGGTGTGGGCGCAATGTCGAAGAGTGGGATGAAGATTTTCATGCGCAGACTTGCTACCTCGGTCACCTGAACGCAATCAAGGATGAGCTGAGCGCACTGGAGAATCTGCTGCTGACGGCCGGTCTGGCCGACGTGCAGCTCGGCGAGAAAGCAGCGCTGGATGCCTTGCGCCGCATGGGATTGCGCCGCAAGGAGCATCTGCCGGTGCGCGTGCTGTCACAAGGCCAGCGACGCCGTGTCGCACTGAGTCGTTTGCTGGTGGTCGATGCCGCATTGTGGATACTGGACGAGCCTTTGACCGCACTTGATGTGGGGGCAGTAGACCTCATGCAGGAACTTATTGGAGAACATCTGTCGAACGGCGGCATGACGATATTCACCACGCATCAACCTTTGCATGTGGCGGGTATTCAAACGCGGGAGTTGATGCTGTCATGAAGAGTGGCGTGGGAGTAAAGGATGAAGGAATGGCAGCATGGCACCTCCTCCCGCAAACGGCTGGCTGCGCCAGTAAAGTGTCGGAGGCGCTGCAGTCATGACGAGCCGTCTCTCCGTGTTCGGTCTGTTGGGTCTGGTGATCAAGCGTGACCTGTTGCTGGCGATGCGCCGCCGTGCGGACGTGCTGACCACGCTGATTTTTTTCGTGATGGTGGTCAGTCTGTTCCCGCTCGGTGTGGGGCCGGAGCCGGACATGTTGCGCAAGATGGCCGGTGGTGTGTTGTGGGTCGCCGCTTTGCTGTCGTCGATGTTGTCGCTGCCGCGCATGTTCTCGGCGGACCATATCGACGGCACACTGGAGCAGATGATGCTGGCACCGCAATCGCTGACCGTGATGGTGCTGGGCAAGATCGTTGCGCACTGGATGTTGTCCGGTCTGCCGCTGGTGCTGATCGCGCCGGTGCTGGGGCTGCAGTTCGACATGTCGGCCGAAGCTATCTGGGTTTTGATGCTGGCTTTGTTGTTGGGTACGCCGGTGCTGAGCATGATCGGTGCGGTCGGCGCGGCGCTCACGCTGGGTTTGCGCGGCGGCGGTGTGCTGGTGTCGTTGCTGGTGTTGCCGTTGACCATTCCCGTGCTGATCTTCGGCGCGGGGGCAGTTGAAGCAGTAAGTGGCGGTATGGACGCAGCATCCAACTTGTCGTTGTTGGGTGCGTTCTTGTTGTTTGCGCTGGTGTTCTCGCCCTTTGTGGCATCCCAAGCGTTGCGAATTTCGATGGAGTGATGAAGATTGGCGATCAACTGGTTTAAATATTCTGCCCCCTCCACCTTCTACGGTTTGGCGGGAAAACTGACTCCATGGTTCGCGTGGCCCGCAGCGGTGCTGTTCGCCGTCGGACTGTACATCGGCTTCTTCGTCGCACCGACCGACGCCGTGCAGAGCGAGGCTTACCGCATCATCTTCATCCATGTGCCGGCATCCATCCTGTCCATGTTCCTCTACCTCATCATGGCCGGCTACGCAGCGCTCGGCCTGATCTTCAAGACCCGACTCTCTTCCATGATGGCTTCCGCGCTGGCACCGACCGGCGCGCTGTTCGCCTTCATCTCGCTGTGGACCGGCGCGCTGTGGGGCAAGCCGATGTGGGGTGCGTGGTGGGTGTGGGATGCGCGCCTGACTTCCGAACTGATTCTGCTGTTCCTCTATCTCGGCTTCATCGCCCTGCAAGCCTCCATCGAAGACCCGCGCCGCGCGGACAAGGCCAGCGCCTTGCTCGCCATCGTCGGCTCGGTGAACGTGCCCATCATTTATTACTCGGTGCAGTGGTGGAACACGCTGCATCAGGGCTCGACCATCAAGATGACCGGCACCAGCATGCATGTCGCCATGCAGCAATCCATGTTCACTGTGCTGGTCGCCTGCTGGTTGTATGCCATTGCGGTAGGCCTGTCGCGCGTGCGCAGCATCATCCTCGAGCGTGAAGCGAATACGCAGTGGGTCAAAGAATTGCCGGAGGTCAAGCAATGAGCATGAGCGAATTCTTTTACATGAACGGTTACGCGTTCTACGTGTGGGGCTCCTATGGTTTGGCACTGCTGGTGTTTCTGGTGGAGATCGCCATGGTGCGCAACAGAAGGAAACAGGCTTTGCGCCAATTGCGCTTGATGAACGATGACGGAGAAGCAGCATGACACCCAGACAGAAACGATTGACATGGATTTTGGTAGGCGTCGCCTTGGTGGCAGCCGCGGTCGGTCTGGTGCTGTTTGCATTGAAGAACAACGTCAGCCTGTATTTCACCCCGACCCAGGTGTTCAACAAGGAAGCGCCGCAAGCGCGCAACTTCCGCATCGGCGGCATGGTGGAAGAGGGCAGCGTGCAGCGCCAGAAAGACGGACTGACCGTGCACTTCAAGATCACCGACACGGCCAATGCCATGGAAGTGGAATACAAGGGCATCCTGCCCGACCTGTTCAAGGAAGGCAAAGGCGTGGTCGCACAGGGCAAGCTGAATGAACATAACGTGTTCGTGGCCGAGGAAGTGCTGGCCAAGCATGACGAGAATTACATGCCGCCCGAAGCGATGGACGCGATCAAAAAAGCTGAAGAAGCCAAAGCAGCATCCGGCAACGCAACACCCGCCAACAAATAATTCATAGAAAGCGCCAGCATGATTCCAGAGATCGGTAATTTCGCACTCGTCGTCGCCCTGTTCATCGCCATCGTGCAGGGGGTGTTGCCCATCTACGGCGCAGCACGCGGTAACGAGGTACTCATGGGCACCGCCCGCACGCTGGCGGCGGGACAGATGGTGCTGGTGGGCGTCGCTTTCGCGTGTCTGACCTACGCCTTCATCGCCAATGATTTCTCCGTGCTGTATGTCGCGCAGCACTCCAACTCGCAACTGCCCATCCAGTACCGCATCTCGGCATTGTGGGGCGGCCACGAAGGTTCGCTGTTGCTGTGGGCGTTCATCCTGACGCTGTGGATGGTCGCCGTGGCGGCGTTCAGCAAGCATCTGCCGCTGGAGATGGTGGCGCGCGTGCTGGGCGTGATGGGACTGGTCGCGGTCGGCTTTCTGATGTTCATGCTGTTCACCTCCGATCCGTTCGACCGCCTGCTGCCGGCCGCACTGGACGGCCGCGACCTGAACCCGCTGCTACAAGATCCCGGTCTGGTGATCCACCCGCCGATGCTGTACATGGGCTACGTCGGCTTCTCGGTGGCGTTCGCCTTCGCGCTGTCCGCCTTGCTGGGCGGCAAGCTGGATTCCACCTGGGCGCGCTGGTCGCGTCCGTGGACGACCGTGGCATGGGTGTTCATGACGGTCGGTATCGCACTCGGCAGCTGGTGGGCTTACTACGAATTGGGCTGGGGCGGCTGGTGGTTCTGGGACCCGGTCGAGAACGCATCGTTCATGCCTTGGCTGGTCGGCACCGCACTGATCCACTCGCTGGCCGTCACCGAAAAACGCGGCGCGTTCAAGAGCTGGACCGTGCTGCTCGCCATCGCCGCATTCTCGCTGTCGCTGCTGGGTACTTTCCTGGTGCGCTCCGGCGTGCTGACATCGGTGCATGCATTCGCCACCGATCCCAAGCGCGGTATCTTCATCCTGTCTTTCCTGGTCACCGTCATCGGCGCATCGCTGCTGCTGTTCGCATGGCGCGCACCCAAAGTCGGACTGGGCGGCAAGTTCGGCATCATCTCGCGTGAATCCATGCTGCTGACCAACAACGTGTTGCTGTCCGTGGCTTCCGCATCGGTGTTCCTCGGCACGCTGTATCCGCTGTTCATGGATGCGCTCGGCTTCGGCAAACTGTCGGTCGGCCCGCCGTACTTCAACACCGTGTTCGTGCCGCTGATGGTGCCGCTGGTGATGATGATGGGTCTGGGCCCGGTCGCGCGCTGGAAGCAGACTAGCCTGCCGGACATCTGGCAGCGCGTGCGCTGGGCGCTGGTCGCCAGCATGGTGATCGCCATCCTGTTGCCGCTGGTGATGGGTGAATGGACGCCGCTGATCGGTCTGGGCATCCTGCTGGCAGCCTGGGTCGTCACCACCTCGCTGATGGACCTGCGCCGTCGCATGGGCAAGGAAGGCAGCTTTATGCAGCGCCTGAAAGTTCCGTCGCTCAGCTACTACGGCATGCAGTTCGCCCACATCGGTATCGCCGTGTTCATCATCGGCGTCACCATGGTGAAGGGCTACGAGAGTGAACGCGACGTGCGTATGGATGTCGGCGATACGCTGACCACCAACGGCTATGTGTTCCGCTTCGACGGCGTGACCGAAGAAGAAGGCCCGAACTACGTCGCCGCACGCGGACGTTTCAGCGTCACCAAAGACGGCAAGCTGGTCACTGTGTTGGAGCCTGAAAAGCGCCAGTACAACGCGTCCGGTATGCCGATGACCGAAGCGGCTATCCAGACCGGTCTGCTGCGTGACTTGTATGTCTCTATGGGCGAACAGATCCCCAACAGCGAAGCTTGGGCAATCCGTATCTACATCAAACCTTTCGTCGATTGGATCTGGGGTGGCTGCTTGCTGATGGCGATAGGCGGCATACTCGCCGTGAGCGATCGTCGTTACCGCATCCATGCGCGTAAAGCGAAGACAGAACCGACTACAAGCAAACCTTTGGAGGAGCAGACAGCATGATGCGTTTCCTGTTACCGCTGGTCATCTTCATCGTACTTGTCGGCTTCCTGTTCGTCGGCCTCGGACTCAATCCGCGCGAAGTCCCTTCGCCGCTGATCGACAAACCGGCACCGGCCTTCGTGCTGCCGCAGCTGGAAAACGACAAGCAGACATTCTCGCCCGCCGACATGAAGGGCAAGGTGTGGCTGCTCAACGTGTGGGCATCGTGGTGCGTCTCATGCCGCGAAGAGCATCCGGTGCTGATGGCACTGTCGCAGCAGAACATCGTGCCGATCTACGGCCTCGACTACAAAGACAAAGCCGAAGACGGCAAGGTGTGGCTGGCGCGCGGCGGCAATCCCTACGTGCTGAGCGCGATGGACCGCGAAGGTCGCATCGGCATCGACTACGGCGTGTACGGTGTGCCGGAAACTTACGTCATCGATAAACAAGGCGTCATTCGCTACAAACAGATCGGCCCGGTCACCCCGCAGAATCTGAGCGAAACGATCCTGCCTCTCGTCGCGGAGCTGCAAAAGAAATGAAAAAATTCCTGATCCTGTTGTTCTGCCTGATGCCGGTGTTCGCCCATGGCGGCGAAGCGCAAGACCTGGCCAAAGACCCCGTGCTGGAAAAGCGCATGATCGGCCTGGCCGAGAAGCTGCGTTGTCTGGTGTGCCAGAACGAATCTCTGGCCAGCTCGCATGCCGAGCTGGCGGAAGACCTGCGCCGCGAAGTGCGCGAGCTGATGCAGAAGGGCATGAGCGATCAGGAGATCATGGACTATCTGGTCGCCCGCTACGGTGATTTCGTGCTGTACCAGCCGCCCGTGAAGAGCTACACCATGCTGCTCTGGTTTGGCCCGTTCGCGTTGCTGTTCGTCGCCGGTCTCGGCCTGCTGATGCAACTGCGCAAGCGCCGCGAGACCGTGCCCGAAGCCAACCTGACACCCGAGGCGCATCAACGCGCTGCCGCCCTCCTTAACGAAGAAGAAAAATCATGACCCTGTTCTGGATAATCTGCGCGGCGTTGATCGCCATCGCCATCGCATTCATCGTGTTTCCGCTGTGGCGCGGTGCGCCCAAGAGCAACGCCGTCGCCCGCGACGCCGCCAATCTGGAGATCCTGCGCGACCAGATCACCGAGATGGACAACGACCTGAAGAACGGCCTGCTCACGCCCGAACTGCACGAGCAGGGCAAACGCGAACTCGAGACCCGCGTGCTGGAAGAAGTCGGCCAGGCACAGGCGGAAGCCGTACCCGCAGGACGCCCCAACAAAACGCTGGCCATCGTGCTGGCCGTGTTGTTGCCTGTCCTGTCGGTCGGTGTCTACTTCATCGTCGGCGAACCGAACGCCATGTCACCCGCCAATCCGCACACCGGCATGGGCAGCATGGGCGCCGCGATGCACACCGACAACGGCATCCGCGATCTGGAAAAACGCGTCGAAGCCAACGACCAGGACGGCGAAGCACTGGTGATGCTGGCACGCAGCTACATGGACGCCGAGCGTTTTGCCGACTCCGCCAAGATGTATGAAAAGCTCACCAAGCTGATCGGCAACGAAGCATGGGTGTGGGCCGACTATGCCGACGCGCAAGCCATGGCCATCGGCCAGACCCTGCGCGGCAAACCGACCGAGTTCATTAACAAGGCACTTCAGCTTGACCCGAACCACATGAAGGCGCTGGCACTGGCCGGTTCCGCCGCCATGGAACGCGGAGATTTCGCTGCCGCCATCAAGCACTGGGAAAAGCTGCTGGCGCAACTGCCGCCGGGCGGCGAAGATGCCATGGCGATCCAGGGCGGCCTGAATGAAGCACGCCAGTTGCTGTTGCACATGAAGAGCGGCGGCAAGACACCGCCGATGATGGAACAGATCGCACCGCCGCAGGAAATGGCAAGCGCCGCCGCGCCGGGTAAAGAACGCATCACCGGTCGCATCACGCTCGATCCGAAACTGAAAGGCAAATACAGCCCGGACGACACCCTGTTCGTGCTGGCCCGTGCCGCCGAAGGTCCGAAGATGCCGCTCGCCATCATGCGCATGCAAGTGAGCGATCTGCCGCTGGACTTCGAACTGGACGACAACATGGCCATGGCCCCGCAGATGAAGCTCTCCAACTTCGACCAAGTCGTGGTCGTGGGCCGCATCTCCAAGTCCGGCACCGCCATGCCGCAGTCGGGCGACGCCGAAGGCTTCAGCGTCACCGTCAAACCGGGCAGCAAGAACGTGCAGTTCAAGATCGACCACATCGTCGAATAAGTTGCCCCTCGCCACACAAAAAAGCCGCACCGGAAGATCGGTGCGGCTTTTTTATTTGTAGGTTGGGTGGAGCGCAGCGATACCCAACAATGCCCAGCGATGGGTATCGCTACGCTCCACCCATCCTTGTACGATCCAAACCTGCTGAAATGCTGTATAGAAAATCAGGCAAAGTTTTACGCTTCACCGGGAAGGCCGTCCCATCCTGAGCAATCGTAGGGCAATGGAATGGACACCTCCCACCTAAACGGCATCGTGATGTGCCAGACTGAAGATTCCAAACCATCAGTCAATAGAGGGAGGTGTGAAATGGATATTACGCGTATCGGCATAGACCTAGCAAAGAGCGTATTTCAGATTCACGGAGTAGACCG
>WOZO01000171.1 GCA_011620315.1 Sideroxydans sp.
CTCATAGACAGGGGGATTGTCCAGTGTCCATTTGTCTGTTTTCTGCGGGCGAACCTGCGTGAGCTCAAAAGCGAAATCCTTCTGCTCGATCGCCTTGGCCAGAACGAACTCCAAGCTGGCGACCTGCCCCTTGAATTCGCGCGTCACCGACTTGCCGCTGCCGAACATGCTGCCCATCGAGAAGGTGCCGCCCCACGCCAATGGTTCGCCCTTGGCATTTTTGGCGCGCAGATGCAACAGCCGCTCGGACTCGCCCGAGACGCGATAGGACACCGAGCCTGCCTCTATTTTGGTGACCTCGATGCGCAAGCCTTCGCGTTCGATGTGGTCGCCCGCCTTGGGAGCGGGCAAAGAAACCGTTTCAACCTGCGTCGGCAAACGCACGCGCATGCTCCCCTGTATCGCGGCGACATCGGCATGGCGCACCGCATCTTGCAGGCGCACCTTCTTGGCCGCCGTCAGGGTGCCGTCGCCGAAAGACGACGTGGCCGAAGCTGGCAACGAGTTGCGCTCGCGCCCGCAAGTCTCTTCGCGCAACAGCTCCTTGCCATCCTTGTCGCGCACGCTCTTGATGGACAAGCCCAGCATGGCTCCGGGATCGTCGCCGATGTTGGGCAACTTCGCTCCCGTCGCCTTGATTTCCAGTTCCAGCGCCTGCGGATCGGCCTCGGTCAGCCGCACTCCGGCAAGATGGATGCCGAACGGCCCCGCCATCACGTCGGGCACTTCGGCAAACGGCCCATCCGGAGCGTATACCGGAATCTGCCCTATGCTCGTCTGCGCGGCAAAAACGCGCGGCGTCTTGTCGATCACTTCGGCTGGTGCGGCAGGTGCCGACTGCGGTGTTTTCGTACCGACCTTGAAGCCGGAAAACATCAAGCCGATAAATTCACCCGGCAGGTTGCGCATTTTCTCAACCAGTTTCTGATCCACCGCAATTTCGGCTTGCAGCAACTCGCCCTGCGCACCTATCGTTGCCTGATCGTGCAGCGCCGCAATCGTGGGCAGCATTTTTTCCCAGTCTTTGCGCGAGGCGGCGAGCTCCGCCTTCCATGACGCGGCCTTGTCTGCGGCGATTTGCGGATCATTGGCAGACATCCACAAACTCAGACTGCCGCCGGGAGGAATGGACTGGCTCGAAGCGCCAAAGTACAGCTCGTTGAAATCAGTCAGGTTCTGTTTCGCCAGTTTGGCGGCATGCCCGGCCATGGGGTCCATCCCCTGTTGCGGCAACTCTTTGGGAATGAAAAGTGCGGCAGCGATAAATCGGCTCTTGCGGAATTCGCGCCAGGTCGACAGGTCGCGCGCGGCAGGCGCGGCGCTGTTCAGGCGCTCGATGATCGTCAGGTCGCCGTTGTCCACAGCAACGATCCGCTCTTTGCCGACAACAACGGTCCATTGCTTGGAGAGTCGGCAAGTGTCTATATCTTGCGATTGCAGCAGCCAAGCGTCTTTCAATTGGGGATGGGGTTGCGCTTGGGCACTACGTTGCAGCACGGCAACCACTTCTTCGGGGTGAATATCGCCGCCAGCCACAATGGCCGTCGACAGTGCCCCGTCTTTTCCCACGTAGGCGACAGCCGATACGTAGGCGACCGCATCGGGCCGCACCATCATGGCTTGCCGCAAGACCGACAACGCCGATCCGCCAGTTTCCATATCCGCCTTCAAATCCGGCAGTGTTGCCTTGCCGCTGAGTTTAGTTTCCAGACTCCGGATGTAATCGAGATCAATACTGGCAAAAATCAACACATCGGGAACTGCCAGCGCATTTTCCGTCGCAGCTAACGCGGCACCGGCTTCCTGATACGGCGGCAAGGCGTAGAGTTTGTAGAGCGCGGCAGAAGCAGCGGCGGCAATGGCAAGCACGCCCAACACCAGCATGGCTATTTTCGATCTCGACATAACTTCCTCTTTAAATCCATCGTCACCGCCAGACAATCCTATCTACCCCGGCAATGGACTTGGAACTTATCAAGTTTACCAGAACCCGGCGGCACTCAAGACTTGATCAGCGGCAAATACTTGGCGGGATCGACCGGCTTGCCCATGCGACGGATCTCGAAGTGCAGCTTGACCTGATCGGCATCCGAACTGCCCATCTCGGCGATCTTCTGCCCCTTGCGCACGCTTTGCCCTTCTTTCACCAGCAGACGGTCGTTGTGCGCGTAGGCACTGAGGAAGGTGGCGTTATGTTTGATGATGATCAGCTTGCCGTAGCCGCGCAGGCCGCTGCCGCTATACACCACTTTGCCCGAAGCACTGGCGAGGATGGGTTGTCCTTGCGAGCCGGCGATGTCCACCCCCTTGCGGTTGGCGCTCTTCGCATAACCGGCGATGACCTTGCCGCGTGTCGGCATCCCCCACTCCACCCCTTCTTCAACCGCCGTCTCTGCCGGTGCAGCACTGGCGACCGGCGTGGCGGAAGGTTCGTCATCCTGCATGTGTTGCGCTTTGGCCAACGCCTGTGGCGAATACAGCAAGCGCCCCACTTTGGGCTGGCTCTTGATTTCGCCTGCACGCGGGATGCGCGTTGGGATCGGAGTCGATACTTCGGATACCACTTCTTCGGCCGGAACGATCAAGCGCAGCTTCTGACCGATTTGAATGGCGGTAGGATCCTTGAGGCCGTTCTGCTGCGCCACTTCCATGTAGTCCAAACCATTCTGGAACGCGATGCTGTACAAGGTGTCGCCAGCCTGCACTACGTAGATCGTGCTGGTTTCCGCTGGTTTCTCAGCAACGGACGGAACCGGGCTAGCACCATATTCCACGATGGGCGCACGTTTGCCGCTGGCTGCCGGCCCCGCACAGGCAGCCAGCAATGCCGCCAGCAGCAATGCGATGAGGGTATTAGTCGTATGAAATATCTTAGAAAAAATTCCTGTCATGCCATCCCTGCCAGGAGCGGTACGAATTTCACCGCTTCCAGACGTGTCTCCTTGAATCCGCTTTCGGTACGTTCGACCAGATAGAGAAATTGCTCCTGCGTGCCAACCGGCAGCACCATTCTACCACCCGCCGTCAGCTGCGCTTTCAGCGCCTCCGACAATGCCGGCGCGGCGCAGGCCATGATGATGCCGTCGAACGGCGCGCCCTCACTCAAGCCTCTTGTACCATCCGCGTGACGCAGCACGACATTCCTGATCTTCAATTCTCGCAGTAACTTTCTGGCGCGTTCGTGCAAAGGCAGGATGCGTTCCACGCTGTAGACCTGTTGCGCGACCTGGGCCAGCACTGCCGCCTGATAACCGCAACCGGTACCGACCTCCAATACCTTGCCCAGTTGCTTGCCATTGCGCAGCACTTCGGTCATGCGCGCCACGATGTAGGGCTGCGAGATGGTCTGCCCGTAGTTGATCGGCAAGGAAACGTCGTCGTAGGCGCGGCCTGCCAGCGCCTCGTCCACGAACAGATGGCGCGGTACCGAATTCATCGCGGCCAGCACCGTTTCATCACGGATGCCTTGTGTACGCAAACGCTCGATCATGCGCGCGCGCGTACGCGGCGAGGTCATGCCGATTCCGGCGTGCTGCAGATTCATGCAGAAGTTCCCATCCATGCACGCACGGCATCCAACTGGTTGTATTGCGTCAGGTCGATCTGTAGCGGCGTGATGGAAACGCGGCCATGGTTAATCGCGTTGAAATCGGTACCCTCGCCCGCATCCTGCGCCTTGCCTGCCGGCCCGACCCAATAGATCGGCTGACCATGCGGGTTGCTGGCCTTGACCACCGGTTCGGCCTTGTGGCGCTTGCCCAGGCGGGTGACTTCCGTGCCTTGCAATTGTTGATAAGGAATATCGGGCACATTCACATTGAGCAGCCAGGGATGCGGTTTCGACTCCTTCATGAAACGCTGCACCAGCTCGACCGCGACTTTGCCGGCCGTGTCGAAATGCACGGGATCATGTTTGGACATGGAGACGGCGATGGCGGGGATACCGAGCAGGAACCCTTCTGTCGCCGCTGCCACCGTACCGGAATAGATGGTGTCATCGCCCATGTTCGCGCCGGCATTGATACCCGACACGATGATGTCGGGCTGCACATCCAGCATGCCGGTCACGGCCAGATGCACGCAGTCGGTCGGCGTGCCATCCACATAATAGAAACCGCCGGCGGCACGGCGCAGATTGAGCGGCCTGTTGAGTGTGAGCGAGTTGCTGGCGCCGCTGCGGTCGCGCTCGGGCGCGACCACGGTCACTTCTGCGATGGCGGAAAGGTGTTGCGCCAGACAAGCCAAACCCGGCGCGAAATAGCCGTCGTCGTTACTGATCAGAATGCGCATCAGGTGTTCTGGACCACGATCTTCGGGAAGGCCGCGCTGTGGTCCTGCGCCATGTCGGCGATCTTCACCGCCACGCGGCGTGCGATCTGTTTGTAGACTTTGGAGAGATTGCCGTCCGGATCGGCCACCACAGTCGGCGCGCCGGAATCCGCCTGTTCGCGGATACGAATGTCCAGCGGCAGACTGCCGAGCAGTTCGGTGTTGTAGTCGGCACACATCTTCTCGCCGCCGCCGGCTCCGAAGATATGTTCTTCGTGGCCGCAATTGGAACAGATATGCGTGCTCATGTTCTCCACGATGCCGATGATCTTCACGTCGACCTTCTCGAACATCTTGAGGCCCTTGCGCGCGTCCATCAGCGCGATGTCCTGCGGCGTGGTGACGATCACCGCGCCGGTCACCGGCACCTTCTGCGCCAGCGTGAGCTGGATGTCGCCGGTGCCGGGCGGCAGGTCGATCACCAGATAATCCAGGTTGTCCCACTTGGTCTGGTGCAGCAACTGGTCCAGCGCCTGCGTCACCATCGGGCCGCGCCAGATCATCGGCGTATCCGCGTCGATCAGGAAACCGATCGACATCACTTGCAGGCCGTGGTTGATGAGCGGCTTCATGGTTTTGCCGTCTTCGGAATCAGGGTTGCCGCTCAGACCCAGCATGGTGGGTTGCGAAGGACCGTAGATGTCCGCATCCAGCATGCCGACGCGCGCGCCTTCGGCAGCCAGGGCCAGCGCCAGATTCACCGCAGTGGTGCTCTTGCCCACGCCGCCCTTGCCGGAAGCCACCGCAATGATGTTCTTCACGCCATCCACCAGCTTCACGCCGCGCTGCACCGCATGCGGCACCACTTTGCTGCTGACATTGGCTTCGACCTTGCCGACACCAGACAAGGCAGATTTCAAATGATTCTCGACCTGCGCCTTGATCTCCCCCCACACGCTCCGCGCCGGATAGCCCAACAGGATATCCAGCGTCACATCGCTACCGTTGACTTTGATGTTCTTGACGGATTTGCCGCTGACGAAATCTTTCCTGGTATTGGGATCGATCAGGTTCTTCAGGGCATTCTGTACATCGATGTCGGAAAAGCTCATCACTCGCTCCAGTTGATTGATGCCCCGATTCTACTTGAGAAGCGCGTTCTACGGCATCGGGTTTTAGCGCCACTCGGCCATAGCCACTGCATGGCTATATAATCCGTGCCCAGCACCGGATAGCCATATGAATAAATTTCCCTTACTGTTAACGCTTGCCTTATTGACTGCCTGCGGCTCACCACCCGCGCGACAGGACGCTGCCCGCAATGAGCGCATGAACGATCTGGTGATGTACGCCATCAGTCTGGCTGAAACCCCGTACCAATATGGCGGCAGCAGCGAGCGCAGCGGTTTCGATTGCAGCGGCTATGTCGGACATGTGTACCGGGAAGTACTGGATATCAAGCTGCCCAGAACAACCAAAGCGCTCAGCGGGGTCGGCGAGCCTTTGCGGCAAAGCGAACTACGGCCCGGCGATCTGGTGTTCTTCAACACCCAGCGCCGCCCCTTCTCTCATGTGGGAATCTATGTAGGCGAAAGAAAGTTCGTGCATTCGCCCAAGACGGGCAGCCGCATTCGTGTGGAGAACATGGAGCTGGACTACTGGAAGTCGCGCTACAACGGCGCGCGCCGCGTGGATTGATCAGGGCAAGGAGGCACGCATCGCCTGTGCCAGTTGATGCACGGACATCGCGTAATAACTGCTGATGTTGTAACGCATGATGACGTCGAAATTCTCGAATACCAGCCAGTATTCCTTGCCGTTCTCCAGCGTCAGATCCAGCATCCAGGCCGGCGGCAGGATCTCCTTGCTTTCCTTGTCCAACGACACACCGGCATCGGCGGTCCAGCCCATGACAGGACGCGCCACCATCAAATCACCCAGATTGTTTTCTTCCGCGACATGCACCTGCGTAGCAACCGGTTCGCCGCTACGCCAGCCGTAATTCTTGAAATAGTTCGCCACGCTGCCGATGGCATCCGCAGGCTCGTGCAGGATGTCGATATGACCGTTGCCGTTGTAGTCCAATGCGTACTTGCGATAATTGCCGGGCATGAACTGCGGAATACCCAGCGCTCCGGCGTATGAGGAATTGATCGTCAGCAGATTGAAATCCTGCTCGCTCGCCAGCAGCAGATACTGCTCAAGCTCCGCGCGGAAATACGGCGCACGACGCGGATAGTCGAACGCAAGTGTCGTCAATGCATCCAACGTGCGGAAGCGTCCGGTCTGTTTGCCGTACATGGTTTCCACACCGATGATGGCGACGATGTATTCGGGCGGCACACCGAACTGGCGTTGCGCGCGCTGCAGATAGACCTCATTCTTCTTCCAGAACTGGAGACCGTCTTTGATGCGCTGCGGATTGACGAAGTTGGCGCGGTATTCGGCCCACGGTTTCAGGGTGGCTGGCTTCTCGATCGCTTCGATCACATCCGGCCGTTGCTCGGCACGACGGAACACGCGCTCCAGATCGGCACGCTTGAAATGATGGCGCGCCACCATTTCATCGATGAATTGCGGGATACCGGGCAGATCGGCTGCGAAAGCGGGCTGACTCGACAACAACAGGAAAAACAGACTGATTAATCTCATGGCCGAGCATTTTACTCGACAGCCTTCCCCCCTACTGTTAAATTTCCCCCATTCCTCACAACAGACAAATCCTCATCAAAACCATGGAAAAAACCAGCCAGCATCATCCGCTTCTCATCCTCGGCTCCGGCCCCGCCGGTTACACCGCAGCAGTGTATGCCGCCCGCGCCAACCTGAACCCGGTGCTGATCACCGGCATGGCGCAGGGCGGCCAACTGATGACCACCACCGAAGTGGACAACTGGCCCGCCGATCCGAACGGCGTGCAGGGCCCCGAGTTGATGCAGCGCTTCCAGCAACATGCCGAGCGTTTCAACACGCAGATCATCTTCGACCACATCCACACCGCCCAGCTGCAACAGAAGCCCTTCACGCTGAGCGGCGATGCCGGCACCTACACTTGCGACGCGCTGATCATCTGCACCGGCGCCTCGGCGCAGTATCTCGGCCTGCCCTCTGAAGAAGCGTTCATGGGCAAGGGCGTATCCGGGTGCGCCACCTGCGACGGTTTCTTCTACCGCAACAAGCCGGTGGCTGTGGTCGGCGGCGGCAACACCGCCGTGGAAGAAGCACTGTATCTGGCCAACATCGCCAGCCACGTCACGCTGATCCATCGCCGCGACAGCTTCCGCGCCGAGCGCATCATGATCGACCACCTGATGCAAAAAGTTAAGGAAGGCAAGATCACACTACAACTGCATCAGGTGCTGGACGAGGTGCTGGGCGACGACAGCGGCGTCACCGGCGCGCGCCTGAAGAACGTGCAAGACGGCAGCACACAGGACATCACCGTGGACGGCGTATTCATCGCCATCGGCCACAAGCCCAATACCGACCTGTTCGCCGGTCAACTGGAGATGGACAACGGTTACATCGTCACTAAGGGCGGAAACAAAGGGAATGCAACAGGTACCAGCATAGCCGGCGTATTCGCTGCCGGCGATGTGCAGGACCAGATCTACCGTCAGGCATGCACCAGCGCCGCCACCGGCTGCATGGCCGCACTGGATGCGGACAAATACCTGCAAGCTATGGGCTGATGAAAGATACGCCGGAACAGGATGAACACTTGTTCCGGCAACTGCTGGACGACGTGACGCCACTCAAACCCAGTGACCGTCGCATCCCCTCTCCCGCTCCCCGCAAACCGCGCCCGCAAAACCGCCTTCCCGAAACAGAAGTCGCCGACTCGCTCTCCAATCATGGCGCGGGCGATGTTGCGCCCGTTGAATACCTGAGCAACGGACTGAACCGCATGGCGCTGCGCAAATTGAGACGCGGCGAGTGGCCGGTGCAGGATGAACTGGATCTGCACGGATTGAACAGCGATGAAGCGAGAAGACTGCTGACTGCGTTCCTGCATCAGGCAACGCAGCAAGGCTTGCGCTGCGTAAGCGTGATCCACGGCAAAGGCTGGCATAGCGAAAAAGGAGAAGGGGTGTTAAGACGTCTCGCCCGGCATTGGCTGATCCAGCACCCGCTGGTGCTGGCTTTCTGCGATGCGCCGCTCAATTCCGGCGGAAGCGGCGCAGTTTGGGTGTTGCTTAAAGCAGCTGGCCGTGAAAACGGTAGTTGTTCTTCCCCGCCAGTTTGACCTCATACATCGCGGCATCGGCGAATTTTTTCAAAACGTCACTTTCATCTGCATCATCCGGGTAGATGCTGATACCGATACTCGTTCCAATGTTCACTACGACCCCCTCGATGCAAAAAGGAACGCACAGCGAATCGATGATCTTCTTCGCCACATGGGCCGCATCTTCAGACTTATTGATAGCAGACATCACCACGACGAATTCATCTCCGCCCATGCGCGAGACCATATCGGTCTCCCTGACACAATACTTCAGGCGGTTAGCGACTTCCCGCAACAAGATATCCCCCGCATGATGACCCAGCGTATCGTTCACGACCTTGAAACCATCCAGGTCGAGGAACAGCAAGGCCATCTTGTTGTGGTTGCGCTTTGCTGTCAGCATGGATTGCTCTATGTGCTGATTCAGCAAAGTTCGGTTCGGCAGATTGGTCAATGCATCAAAGTGCGCCAAATGCTGCATGCGTTCGAATGAGGCTCTGCGCTCGGTGATGTCTGTGAACAACGCAATGTAATTGGTGACAGCGCCTTGCTCGTTCCTCACCACCGCAATGGACAGCCACTTTGGGTAGATTTCGCCACTCTTGCGCCTATCCATGATTTCGCCCTGCCAAGTCCCGGTGGCAAGCAGGGTAGCCCACATCTCCTTGTAGAATTCCGGCCCCTGTTCGCCGGATTTCAGGATGCGCGGATTCCTGCCGATCACTTCTTCAGCCGAATAACCGGTGATCTGCGTAAAAGCACGGTTGACCTGCATGATTTCGTTGTTCGTGCCCGTGATCAAGATGGCCTCTGCACTGTTTACGAACACTTCAGCCGCGAGCCTTAGCTGCTCCTGCCCTTTATTTACCTGCTCCACACTCGTTTGCAGGCTGCTTGCCAGCGCATTGAAGGCATCAGCCATCTTGCCGATCTCGTCTCTGGATTTGATGTCGACTCGTCGAGAAAGATCACCGTCTTCCTGCATTGCGGACATGACATGCTGCAATTTATTCAGCGGATTGGTGAAGGAACGGATCACCACATCGATCATGAAGAACAACACGACCTGCAACATCATCTGACCTATCCATAGCCAGACATTGATCGAACGGATAAGGGAGAATTCTTCGGTCAGATCCAGCACGATGCTCGCCGCGCCGTTCACAGTGCCATCCGGCACATCGTGACAGCTCAGGCAATCCGTCCCTTTGTAGTTGAAACTGGCAACAAAAGGAAAGACTGCGCGCAGGGACTGCTTCTCTGCATCGCGCCGCTCGAAGTAAGGTTTGCCGGTTTGCAACACGCGCCGATCAATCTCGTCCTTTGCCTGCTCTTCTGGCAGACCGGGACCGAACTGACGATTCACCTGTTCGGAGCGGATGATGCGCAATTCGCGTATCCCGCGCGACTGGCTCATCTTGTCGATGAACAGCATGCGTGTCCCCAAATCGGAGATTTGTCCGTTCAACATCAACATGTTCATGCCGTTGATGATGCCATCGGCGGTCTCTTCCGCGCGTACTTGAGCAGACTGCAGTATCTTGGCCTCGAAGCTGGCCATCAGCCAGCGCTGGGTAAAAACCAGAACAATGAGCAAGCCGACCTGAATCAGCAGGGATAGCTTGAGCCGCATGCTCAAGCCGTACCACCAGTTTCTGATCATAGTCATCTCATGTCCGCTAGGCCCCCCGCCCGGACGATCAGATCGCCGACTCGTCGGTCTCGCCGGTGCGGATACGTATGACTTGCTCTACCGGAGTGACGAATATCTTGCCGTCGCCGATCTTGCCGGTGTGCGCCGCTTTGACGATGGCATCCACTGCCGTTTCCAGCATGGCGGCCGTCACCACGATCTCCACCTTGATCTTGGGCAGGAAGTCGACCACATATTCCGCACCGCGATACAGCTCGGTATGCCCCTTCTGCCGCCCGAAGCCTTTCACTTCAGTCACGGTCAGTCCGCTGACACCCAATTCATTGAGCGCTTCGCGCACTTCGTCGAGTTTGAAAGGCTTGATGATGGCTTCGATCTTCTTCATGTCTGGCTCCCTTTTGGCTGATTCAGCGGTTATGTGTCGACCTGTTCAAGTATAGCCCAACAGGAAAGGCACGAACACGCCTTAACCGCTGCGGCCGGGACAATCCGGGCTGTTGCATTCGCCGTACAAGGTCAATGCATGATCGCTCAATGTGAAGCCCAAGGAGGCGGCGATCTCGCGCTGGCGTTCTTCGATGACCTTGTCATAGAACTCCTCCACCCGACCGCAACGCACGCAGACGATGTGATCATGGTGGGGGCCGCGTTCCAGCTCGAACACGGTCTGCCCGCCTTCGAACTGGTGGCGCGTGATCAGTCCCGCAGCTTCAAACTGGGCTAATGCGCGGTAGACAGCGGCCAGATCGATTACCTCCCCGCCCGCGCTCAACTGGCGATAGATGGCTTCGTCGGTCATGTGCTTCCCGGTGGATTTTTCCAGCAGACTCAATATCTTGAGACGCTGCGTAGTCACTTTTAGGCCGACATCGTGCCGGTCGGCATCATCAGCGAGACGCATGAGCCGCCCACCTTCTACGGTGTGGAACGCAACCCGGTGGAGACCAACATCATCCCGACGACCTGGCGCGAGGGCGGTGTCGCCGTCACGGCGCGCCTGAAATGGACCGGCCTCCCCGGCATCGAGCTGGCCACCGCGTTGCAACGCCAGACCGATATTACCCAGAGCGTCGAAGCCACAGCGGGTGCGGCGTCACTGTATGAAGCGCATGCCGTGCTCAACCACGGCAGGTCCGGGTTGCGCGCGCTGTATGCCGGATGGAGCCTGGACGGCAGCGGCCCCAAGGCGATCGGTGCGGGCAAGCAGAACGGCTGGTATGTGGAACCCGCGTGGAAATTCACCGAGCAATGGGGCGTGTTCGTGCGCCGCAGCACTTGGGACAACCGCGCGGGCGATATGCTAGACAGCCGCTACAGGCAGACCGACTTCGGCATGAATTTCTGGCCGCATGCAAATGTGGTGGTGAAGCTGGATTACCAGAACCAGCAGGTACCGGGCGGGCAGGATGAGTTCGACGGTTTCAATCTCGGCCTCGGTTACCAGTTCTGACATGTACGGCCTGCGCACTTTGCTGTTGCTCATGCTGGCGCTGCCGGCGTGGGCCGCCGATCAGGAAGCAGAGTTCGATCGCTTCCTGACCGAGACACTGGGCAAGCCACCCGCTGCCGAGATGCTGTGGCTCGTCGGCGACTTGCAGCCCGCCGTGCGTGCCATCCTCGGACACGACTATCCCTCCGCGCGCCTGCGCTATTGGCGCAGCGATACGCGTACCGTGTGGGTGCTGGACGAGATCGGCAAGGAAAGGCCGATCACCGTCGGCGTCGCGATCCACGACGGCGCGGTGGAACGCGTGAAGGTGCTGGTGTATCGCGAGAGCCGCGGCTGGGAAGTGAAGAGCCCGGCGTTCACGGCACAGTTCACCGGCGCGAAGCTGGCTGAAGGACAAAAACTGGATCGCCACATCGACGGCATATCCGGGGCCACCTTGTCCGTCCGGGCGCTAGAGAAAATGACAAGACTCGCTCTCTTGCTGCATCAGAAGGCCATGACGGGAGGACATCCATGAACACTTGGGGCGTACGTTTGAGTCCATTCTCGCGCAATACGTTATTGCTTTGCAGCCTGATCGTGATCACGAGTGGCGTGGTGTGGATGGTGCTGGGATGGCTGGTGGATGCGCAAGACTACAGCGATCCGCTGCATACGCTACGCCACCGCATGCTGGTGCTGCACGGTATCGTCGCGTATGTACTGGTGTGGATGGCAGGCAGACTGTCCAACCTGCATCAACAAGGCAACTGGCGGGCGCATCGCAATCGCAGGAACGGCTTGCTGCTTACCGCAGTGCTGGCGCTACTGGCGGTCAGTGGACTGTGCCTGTATTACCCGCCACATGAAGATTGGCGCGAGACCATCAGTCAACTGCACCAGGGACTGGGCATCGCGTTGGCACTGCTGCTTCCCTTGCACCTGCTTGCTGCCAGAGCACTGCGCCGGATCAGTAGTCGTCCTGATAACGCACGGTGATGGGATAGCGCCAATCCTTGCCGAAGCTGCGGTCGGTGATGCGGATGCCGACCGGTGCCTGGCGTCGCTTGTATTCCGCGATGCGTATCAGCTTCACCACGCGGCGCACATCTTCTTCCGCATATCCCAACGACACGATGCGCTCGATGGACAGGTTGCGCTCCACATAACAGGCCATGATGGCGTCCAGCACATCGTAAGGCGGCAAACTGTCCTGATCGGTCTGGTCCGGCCTTAGTTCTGCACTGGGCGGACGCGTGATGATGCGTTCGGGAATCGTCCGGCTCCGCTCGTTGCGCCATTTCGACAAACGATAGACCCAGGTCTTGCTCACATCCTTGAGTACCGCAAAGCCGCCCGCCATGTCGCCATACAGTGTGGCGTAGCCCACGGTCATCTCCGACTTGTTACCGGTGGTCAGCACCAGCGAACCGGTCTTGTTGGACAGCGCCATCAGCAACGTGCCACGGATACGTGCCTGCAGATTCTCTTCGGTGGTATCCACCGGCATCCCCTTGAACAGCGGTGCCAAAGTATCCTGCAAAGCATCGAAGGTCGGCACGATATCCAGCTCTTCGTATGGCACGCCGAGCAGCTCCACCATCTCGCGCGAATCATCGATGCTGATCTGTGCCGTGTAGGGCGAAGGCATCATCACCGCGAGCACCTTGTCCGCACCCAGCGCATCCACCGCCACCGCCAGCGTCAGCGCGGAATCGATACCGCCGGACAGCCCCAGCAGCACGCCGGGAAAACGATTCTTGGTGATGTAATCCCGCACCCCCAGACACAGCGCCCGATAGATGCTGGCTTCCTCGCGCAACACTTCCACCTGTTCGCCGGGTACCGGGCATCCGTCACTGAGCTCGACCAGGCCCAGCCGCTCTTCAAACGCGGAGAATTGATGGGTGATAGTACCCTCGCCGTCCATCGCGAAAGAAGCGCCATCGAACACCAGCTCATCCTGTCCGCCGACCAGATTGGCATAGATCACCGGCATGCCGGTATCGGCGATTCGCGCGCGCACAACACCGTGGCGCGAATCGACCTTGTCGATGTGATAGGGCGATGCGTTCAATACCAGCAACACTTGCGCGCCCGCCTCGCGGGCACACTGTGCCGCAGGAGCTTCCCATACATCGGCGCAGATATTGATGCCGAAGTTGATGCCTTCCAGTTCGAATACGCAGGGCAATGCGCCGTGCGAAAAATAACGCTTCTCGTCGAACACGCTATGGTTCGGCAACTCGTGCTTGTGATAGGTCGCGACGATATTGCCGTCTTGCAACACCGAAGCCGCGTTGAAATATCCCCCGCCAATGTGATGCGGATGTCCGACCACCACCGTGATGCCAGACAGCTGTTGCGCCAGAGTGTGCAAAGCATCCTGACAGGCATGATAGAAGCCGTCGCGCAACAGCAGATCCTCGGGGGGGTAACCGCACAAGCTCATCTCCGGGGTGAGCAGGAGCGCGGCACCTTGTTCACGTGCGCGTGCAGCGTACTCGGCGATCTTGGCGGCATTGCCGTCCAGGTCCCCCAGCAAACAGTTGATTTGTGCGATGGCGATCTTCATAGAACCTCGGTCAATTCTCAATCGATATCCGGCAAAGCGGCATGGGCAGGATGATCCAGATCCACCTGCTCGATGCTGATGAAGCGTTTGGATATCTTCTCACTGGTGGTGCGCACGCTTTGCGCATCTTCATGCGCCTGGCGGATATGGTCGGCCAGTTTTTTCATACGCTCGTCGAAGCGGCCGAACTCCTTGCCCAGCTTGCCCAGCTCGTCCTTGATGATATGCACCTGCTTACGCGTTTCCACATCCTTCATCACGGCGCGCGCCGTGTTCAGCACCGCCATCAGCGTGGTGGGAGATACCACCCATACCCGCCGCTGCATCGCGTATTCGATCAGATCGGGATGGTGCGCATGGATCTCGGCGAACACCGCTTCGGCCGGGATGAACATCACCGCACCGTCCGAGGTCACGTCTGGGATGATGTATTTACTGGCGATGTCGTCGACGTGCTTCTTCAGGTCAGCCTTGAACTGTTTCTCCGCGCCCGCTTCACCATCCAGCATGCGGCGGTAGTTCTCCAGCGGGAACTTGGAATCCACCGCCACCATGCCGGTCGGCTCCGGCAGTTTGAGCACGCAGTCGGCGCGAGTACCGTTGGGCAGGGTGTACTGCATCTCGTAGGCGTTGGACGGCATGATGTTGCGCACCAACCCTTCCAGCTGCACCTCGCCGAACGCACCGCGCGAACGCTTGTCGCCCAGCAACTCCTGCAGGCTGACAACATTGGTGGTGAGTCCGTCAATTTTCTTCTGCGCCTCGTCGATGGTCGCCAGCCGCGCCATCACGCTGACGAAAGTCTCGTTGGTCTTTTTGAAACCTTCATCCAGACGCTCGTTGACCTTGCCGCCGATCTGCTCCAACCGCCCGTCCACCGTCTTGCTCAGAGTCTCAATACTGTTACGCAGGTGTTGGGAGGCATTATTGAAAGAATCCTGGATCAGCTTCTGGTCGGCGCGTCCCTGCTCGGAAAGTTTCTCCAGCATCCGGGACAGCATCTCGGTGCGCAGCGCGGCGATGGCATCGCGTGTGGCGCGCAACTCTTCGCTCACGGCAGAACGCAGCCGTTCCGATTCCGCCGCCTGCGCCGCGATCAGGCGGTCGCCCTGTTTGTTCAGACCGTCGTTGAGGTCAGTCAGCATGGCGCGGTGCTGCTGTTCCAATATCCGTGCGATACGGGCAGGCTGTTTGAACTGCAGTGCCAGCACGGCAAGCAGTATGACAACAGCGATCACAGACAGTATTTCCGGCATGGTCAGGGAGGGGGAAATGGAGTCGGCAGTATAAACGATAGCCGTATCGGCGCGAGATCACGGCTGGCAGCGAATCACGCCCCGGCAGCATAGATCCGCATCAGGCCATGGAAAAAAGGGACACCGAAGCGTCCCTTGTTTTCTGCCGGTCGGAGATACCCGATCCCTTGCTATGTTACGAAGAAGCCTTGTTCGAACGCTTGCGCTCGTGCTCTTTCAAGTAACGCTTGCGGATGCGGATGGACTTGGGGGTCAGCTCGACCAGTTCGTCGTCGTCGATGAATTCGACAGCCGATTCCAGCGTCATCTTCAAAGCCGTCGTCAAACGCACGGCTTCATCCGTACCGGATGCACGCACGTTGGTGAGCTGCTTGCCCTTGATCGGATTCACGATCAGATCGTTGTCGCGGCTGTGGATACCGATGACCATGCCTTCATACAGCTTGTCGCCGGGCACGACGAACATGCGGCCGCGATCTTCCAGCTTCCACAGTGCATAGGCGACCGCTTCGCCATCCTCGGCCGAGATCAGCACGCCGTTGTGGCGTCCCGGCAGGTCAGCCTTGACCGGACCGTAGTCGTCGAACACGTGGCTCATCAGGCCGGAGCCGCGCGTCATGGTCATGAAATCGGACTGGAAGCCGATCAGGCCGCGCGCCGGGATGTGGTATTCCAGACGGGTACGACCGTTGCCGTCGGATTCCATGTTGGTCAGCTCACCGCGACGGCGACCGATCTCTTCCATGATCGCGCCCTGATGCGCATCTTCCAGATCGATGGTCAGGTTCTCGTACGGCTCGCACTTCTCGCCGTTGATCTCCTTGTAGACCACGCGCGGCTTGGCCACGGCCATCTCGAAACCTTCGCGGCGCATGTTTTCCAGCAGGATGGTGAGGTGCAATTCACCGCGTCCGGAAACACGGAACACGTCCGCGTCTTCAGTGTCTTCCACGCGCAACGCCACGTTGGTCAGCAGTTCTTTGGTCAAACGGTCGCGGATCTGGCGGGAAGTCACGAACTTGCCTTCCTGACCGGCCAATGGCGATGTGTTCACCATGAAGTCCATGTTCAGGGTCGGCTCGTCCACACCCAGCACCGGCAGACCGACCGGATTTTCCCTGTCACACACTGTGACACCGATACCAATCACGTCCAGACCGGAAATGATAATGATGTCGCCCGCTTCGGCGCTCTCCACCGGCACGCGATCCAGACCCTGGAAACCCAGCACCTGATTGATGCGACCGGAACCGACCTGCTCTTCGTGGTTCATCACCACCACTTGCTGGCCCGGCTTGATACGACCGTTCAGCACGCGACCAACGCCGAGGCGGCCGGTGAAGGTAGAGTAATCCAGCGCCGCGATCTGGAATTGCAGAGGCGCGTCGGGGTTGCCCGGAGGCGTCGGCACGTGCTTGATCACGAGATCGAACAGCGGCTTCATGTCGGAAGCGGAACCGCCCCTGGAAGGCGCATCGTTGATGTCCATGCACGCCCAGCCGTTCAGGCCGGAAGCGTAGATCACAGGGAAATCGAGTTGCTCTTCGGTCGCGCCCAGCTTGTCGAACAGATCGAACGTCTGGTCCAGCACCCAATCAACGCGCGCGCCCGGACGGTCCACCTTGTTGATCACCACGATGGGCTTTAAACCCAGCGCCAAGGCTTTTTTGGTCACGAAACGCGTTTGCGGCATCGGGCCTTCAACAGCATCCACCAGCAGCACCACGCCGTTCACCATGCCCAGCACACGCTCCACCTCGCCGCCGAAGTCGGCGTGTCCCGGCGTATCGACGATGTTGATGTGGTATTCGCCATATTTGATGGCGGTGTTCTTGGCCAGAATGGTGATGCCACGTTCCTTTTCCAGGTCGTTGCTGTCCATCACGCGTTCATCCACCTTCTGGTTGTCGCGGAACGTGCCGGACTGCTTCAGAAGTTGGTCGACGAGAGTGGTCTTACCGTGGTCAACGTGGGCGATGATGGCGATATTGCGGAGCGCGCGGGACATGATTTACTACCTGAATGGAATTCAAAGGGGGCGCATTCTAGCACATGCAATGCGCCGATCTCATGCAATCACATGCGATTGGCCGACCAGCCCTATAAATGAAAATTCCCGCCTCCTTGCGGAAGGCGGGATCCCCTTTAAGCGCTGCCGGGTTGACTTACAACTTCCAGCCGTAAGCGATCCCCAATGAATTCTGGTTCATATGGAGGTTTGCATCCCCGCCACCAAAACTGGCTGGAATAGCGCCCGGGCCATCCACTTTCTGCTCGAAGGCGTGCATGAAACCAACGGTGAGTTCATTCTGGTCGGATAAAGTCCAGGTTGCTCCGAGCGTCAAATGATCCTGCACGACTCCCGGTGCGAGAATATTGAACATGGTCTGGCTGGTTGGAATCGGCTGCGTGTTATGACTGTAACCTGCACGCACCGTGAGCTTATCGCTCAGCGCGTGACTCACGCCCAGTTTCAATACCGACACGTCCGTCCAGCCGAATCCCATGCCATTGTTAGCTCCCAGCGGACCACCGGCAGTCAGCGTATTGGCAATAGCAGCGACTTCACCATACTTGATGACCTGATAATCGGCAGCAAAGATCGTCTCGGGCCTGGCCTTGAATGCGATTCCCACGCCAAAGTTGGCCGGAATATCAAAACCACCTTGTTCGGCAAACAAACCGGCATATTTGCCGAACTTGCCCATCTTGGTTTTGGGCTGATATGTTGCCCCCATGGTCAAGTCAGGGGTCAGCTCACCCGTCCATCCCAGACGCAGCCCGACGCCAGTTGAAGTGTCGGTACCCGTGTCGGTTAACGCTGCAGAATTGCTGGTTGAGCCAGCAAACATGCCAAGACCAGTAGCCGCAAATGTTTGACGCACCAGATTGAGCGAGACGCCAATCGAATTGGTACTGTTTATTTTCATCGCCCAAGTTGGCGCAATAAATAGTTGCTCAAGATTGATCCCCGCATTCGGTCCAAATGGGCTGGACTTATAGTCGGTATTCATACCGCCGTTCCCGTAAACAGCCACACCCAACGACATGTTCGAACTCATCATTCTGTTATAGCCAAACTCGGGCATCGCAAAGTAGTTCTTGCCGTTCCCGTCATAGGCTCCGTTTGGCAATCCGCCGGCATTTGCCACTTCCGCGCCACGCGATGGTTTGAACAGATCCAATCCCAAATCGGCGCGATTCCCAACCATCACCATGCCGGCCGGATTGGTTGCTGCTGCCAGCGAATCCTGTGGCAACGCTATGCCTACGCCTGCCATTCCTTTCGCCTTCATGCCATAGCCATGTGTGAAATAGCCGTTTGTTGCGTATGTCAAAGGCGACACCGCCATACCAATCGAAAACAATGAGACCACGACCTTATTCATATGCATGTTTATTTCTCCCTGAATTGTGAGGATACAAATGCTTCGAGTGCGACAAACAGCAACAGCTTATATTTTTAAATGCTATTTTTAACTGCAGTTTCCTTTATACGAACAGACAGATATCGGTATCGCCGGCGAAACTCAGGAAGGTGGCCGCACCGCCGTATTCGACGTTGTCGATGAATTCGCTCTTGTCAAATTCGAACAGGTCTACGGTCATCTGGCAGGCGATGAATTTCACATCGGCTTCCAGGCACAGGTCGCGCAGTTCTTCCAGCGAGGCGACGCCGTGCTTGGCGATCTTCTGCTTCATCATCATGGTCGCCATGGATTCCATGCCCGGCAGCATCTGCACCATCACCGGCATTGGAATCGGCATCGGCATTGCCGGGTTGGCCAGCGGGCTGACCTTTACGTCGGACAGATCTTTGCGCAGCAGTTGCAGACCGTAGAAAGTGAAGAACACTTGTACGTCGTAACCCAACGCTGCCGCGGTCGATGCCAGGATGAACGGCGGATAAGCCATATCCAGTGTGCCTTTGGTGGCGATGATCGCCATTTTCTTTGCCATGATGCGTACCCCCAGAGTAAGTTAGAGAAGAGCCTTAGCCCTTCTTCATGTAGAACACGAATTCGCCGCCGACTTCTTCCTGTGCCACCAGCGCATTGCCGGTCTGTTCAGCAAAGGCTGCCATATCCTTGACGGAACCGGTATCGGTCGAGATGACTTTAAGCACCTGACCGGGCACCATGTCAGACAAAGCCTTTTTGGTCTTGACGATAGGCAAAGGACAGGACAAACCACGCGCGTTCAGCTCTTTATCGAAATTCATTGTTTCTCTCCCACTTGTTGTTTACGAAAAAAGTGCGTTTCCGCACAAAACCTGACTTGCATTATAGGGATAAGGTCGTATACGACGTCCATAACCACCAAGGGGGAAATCGATAGCCCTTTGGTGTTATCCCCGCTTATGCCGGCACTACCAGCGTCGGCACATTGATCGCGCCGATAATCTTCTGCATGATGCTGGCATTACCGCGCACGAAGGGAATCAGGTGATAACGTTGCCGGCCGATGACGACCAGATCGGCAGCTGTTTCATTGGCGGCGACAATGGTCTGCTCCGCTGGCGCACCTTCGCGCACCCATCCCTCAACCTGATCGCTCAAAGCGGATGCCGCAGCGATATACGCCGCATTAAGTCCTTCGGTTCGTGCCAGCGCTTCCGCACGCTCGGCGATGCTGATGATGGTAAGTGGCAAGCCGCACACATGCGCGATAGCGGCCGACAGTTGACTGATCTCCCGCGCCAGCGGCGTATCGCCGACCGAGGCCAGAATGCCTTTCTGCCAGAATTCCGCATTGCGCGGCACGGTCAGCACACTGCAGTGCGCATCACGAATGACCTTGCTGACCATCTCGCCGACCGGCTTGTTGGTCAGAAAACCCGGCTTGCCGCGACGGCGGATCACGATCAGATCGGTATGCGTGGAGGTCGCTTCCTCCACGATCTCGCGGTAGGTTTCCGCGCCGTGGCGCACCTTGATCTCGATCTCGACCCCCGCTGCCGCCGCCTTGGCACGCAGCGACTCGACCTTGGCTGCCGCCTCCTGATCTTCGCGCTGCAAACGCTCGGACGCTTGCACCACATACTCCGGATTACTCTCGACCGGCAACACCGCGCGCAAAGGCACACCGCAGCGTTTTGCCATCGCGAAAGCCAAGCGTTCCGCACCGACGTCGAATTCGGTATGTTCAGTTGCCAGCAGGATGCGTTCGAATGGATAGTCGCCCATAGCTTCTCCTTCAATGTCCCGAGTGCAGCATGCCGGAAGCGGCCAGCACCTGCACCAGCAATGCGACGATACAGATGATCACGAATACGAAGTCGCGCCGCTTGGCATAGATCGGCATCACGGCCAGCAGACACACCAGCGTAGCCCCCGATAACCAGGCGATACCGAACAATCCGGCAAAATCCCCCTCCCCCAGTCTGCCCAGCCAGGCCCAACCGGTCGGACTGTCGGTCTGCTTCAAATACTCGTCCACCGGCAACGTCCATACATTGGGCAACTGATCCAGCGCCACATACGCCGGCAACCAGCCCAGCACATAGGCAAAGAATGAAACGATCAGGATCGCCAGACCGGAACGGCCACCCCAACTGAGCAGCGTGGCATAGCGCTGCTGCTCGACAGAAATGTGCGAATTTTCCTTCATAGCCATATCCCCAAACCCTTGAGCAGGGCGCGAACGCCGGCGAACAACAGCAGCGTGATCACCATCTTGCGCACCACCGATGCCTTCAGCACATGCAGCAGGCGCGCGCCTATGGTCGCCCCCATCATCATACCGATGATGGACGGCACCGCGATCATCGCCAGCACCGCGCCCTTGTTCAGGTAGATCCATGCCGCCGACGAATCGACCAGCGTCAGGATGAAACTCGAAGTGCCGGCGGAGACCTTGAGCGGTGCCCCCATCAGCAGGTTCAGCACCGGCACGTTGGCCCAACCCGCGCCCATGCCGAACATCCCCGCCAGAAAGCCGATCCCCAGGAACAGCATCAAGCCAAGCGGCGTGCGGTGCACATGCCAGTTGATCTTCTGGTTGCGCGCTGCGTCGTGGAAGATACCGTTCATGGACAAGGCGCTGGACAGCCTGTCCGGCGCAGGCACTTCCGGTAATTCCGATTTCTTGGCCATAGACATCAGAATCACGATACCGAGAATGGTGATACCCAACGCGATCTGCACGATGTTGGCCGGGATCGCCAGACCGACCATCGCACCAACGATGGAACTGGCGGAAGCCAGCACGGCCAACGGCAATGCCAATCGCAAGTTCGCCAATCCGCCGCGCAACAAGGACGGCCCTGCTGCCAGTGCACTGGCCAGCGCGACCAGCAGGCCGGCACCGCGCACGAAGTCCAGATGGAACGGAAAGAAACCGCCCACGATAGGCACGAACAGCACACCGCCGCCCACGCCGGAGGGCACCGCCACGATACCGAGAAAGAAGCAGGTGACGAACAAGGCCAGCGGCCACACCCACCATGCCACCACGTCCTGCCCCACCGATTCGACCGCTCCGGCGGTCAGCGCGAAGCAGGCCAAAGCGACGAATCCCGCCAGGGTCAGGTCGAGCTTGCTGATTGAACTGAATATGCGCGGCATGTTTGTTTAGCCTATGGTCTGGTAATAGAGATTTTGCGGGTGGTTGGCCTGCGCGAAGAAGAACCAGCGCTCGGCCAGCAGCCCGATGTATTGCAGTATGAAAGCCAAACCGAGCAAGGCAGGTGAGAACAGCCCCAGCGTCAGGAACAGCAGGGGCAGCGCGAAGCCGAACAACAGGAAAGCCGGTTTGATGGTACGCAGGAAACGCTCGCTCTTGCCGTGGAAGAACTCGCGCGTGTTGAACGAGCCGCCCATCGCCCCCATGGAACGCTGGGTGATTTTGGGATGCTTCACGCCGATGGCGGTCTGCATGGTCGAAGTCGGCTTCAGGCGCGCGTTGCGTACCAGCGATGCCATACGCCCGATCAAGGCCAGCACGGTAATGATGATGGCCCAGCCCGCGAAGAAATCAGCCTGGTCCGGTGCCGCCGAGGCTGCATAGAACGCCGCCAGGATGAAACCGGAGGAACCTCCCATCAGGATGTAGTTGATCACCGTCAGCGGCGAGTTCCATTCCTTGAGGAAGCGCAGGCAGGCATAGATCATCGCCGTGCAAATGAACAGCACGAACGCCAGCAGCGTACCCGCCACACCCAGCAACAGCGACAGATCGACCACCTGGCCGCCGGGCAGCGTCACGATCTCGGGGCGGATGCCGAACATATGCGACACGCCGAACAGGAAGGACACGCCCATGAACGCGGGCAGCACAATCACTTCGCGCGACAGCCACGAAGTGCGCCACATCGTCGCCGTGCGCCAGGCGCGTTCGGGACGCCCAAGGTGGAAGAACGATGCGACCAGACCCGCCGCCAGCAACACCAGCACGATGAGCGTGCCGTAGCCGTAGAAGTCGTCGGACTGCATCGGCAACAGGCCGAACAGCGCATACGACTGGTGCGTGAACAGGGCGAGGAACAGGCCCTGCGCCGCACCGATCAAGGTCGTCAAAAAGATCACTGAGAATGCTGGTTTCATAATGTCTCGCTAAGTTCCGTTTACCAAGCCGACACGTCGTCCATCGTCGACTGATCCTTGTCCGGTTTGGGCAACTGCTGGTCGAGTTTGAGCGGATTGTCGGCGCGCTCCAGCTCGTCGGCGTGGATCTTCATCTTGGTCTTGCGACGCGGCAGATAGTGGTTGGAAGGATGCGTCCCCCATTCCGGCATCAGCGCATAGCCGCCATCCTCGCGGATTGCCACCGACACTGCCGATTCCGGATCGTGGATGTCGCCGAACAGGCGTGCGCTGGTCGGGCAAGCCTTCACACAGGACGGCTTGCGGTCCGCTTCCGGCATCGTCATGTCGTAGATGCGGTCCACGCACAGGGTGCACTTCTTCATCACCTTCTGCTTCTCGTCGATCTCACGCGCGCCGTACGGGCAGGCCCAGGAGCAGTATTTGCAGCCGATGCACTTGTCGTAGTCCACCAGCACGATGCCGTCTTCCTTGCGCTTGTAGGATGCACCGGTCGGGCACACCGGCACGCACGGCGGATCCTCACAATGCAGGCAGGATTTCGGGAAGTGCATCGTCTCGCTGTTCGGGAACGTGCCCATCTCATAGGTCTGCACACGGTTGAAGAACGTGCCAGTCGGGTTTTCGCCGTAGGGGCGTTCATCCACCAGCGGGCCGGCCGAGCCGGAAGTGTTCCATTCCTTGCAACTGGTCACGCAGGCGCTGCAGCCGACGCAGACGTTGAGGTCGATGACAAGGGCGAGCTGGGTCATAGCGAACCCTCCAGCCCATTGTCCACGAAAAACACGAAAGGCACGAAATGGGATACGCAGGCATTGTTTCGCTCGGTACAAACTCGCAAGTACGGTTCCTCACTCTTCAAATTGAACATCATTGAAATAAAATTCTTGGGTTTTGTTCGTGTGTTTTCGTGTCTTTCGTGGACAGATGCTCTTCCAGAATTCATCGCGCACCGCCTTTCTTCTTCGCACCCGCCAGGTAGGACAACCAGGTCGGCGCATCCTTCATGCCGGGATATTTTTTCATGGGCGGGAACTGCGGCGAGGTCTGCTTTGGCTCGCTCTCCTCCGCTTTGTAGATACGCACGCGCACGTCATACCACGCGGCCTGTCCGGTGATCGGGTCGGAGTTGGAGAAACGCGAACCGTCCGCCTGTTTCGGCAATTCTTCCGAGATCAGGTGATTGAGCAGGAAGCCCTGCTGCGACTCGTTCGCGTCCGGTGTCAGGTTCCACGCACCGGCGGCCTTGCCGATGGCGTTCCAGGTCCACACCGTGCCCGGCTCCACCGACTCGCTGTAGCGCGCCATGCAGCGCACCTTGCCCCATTGCGATTCGCACCAGATCCAGTCGCCGTCGGCGATGCCCGCGTTCTTCGCGGTCTGCGCATTGACGTACAGATAGTTGTGCGCATGGATCTGGCGCAACCAAGCGTTCTGCGAATCCCACGAGTGGTACATCGCCATCGGGCGTTGTGTCACGGCGGACAGCGGGTACTTCTGCTTGTCGCTGGCCTGTGTCTCCAGCGGTTCGTAGTAGAACGGCAGCGGATCGAAATAAGTCTCGACGCGCTTGGCCAGATGCTTGGGCGGCTGGCGCGTGATGCTCTTGCCCTGCGCGGCCAGACGGAACTTTTGCATCACCTCGGAATACAGGTGGATCAGGATGGGCTCGGCATAGCGCGTGATGCCGTTACGCTGCGACCACTCCAGATAACCCTGGTTCCAGTTGCGCATGAACTGGTAGGAACGCGGCAGCACCTCGTGGTGCACGCAGTCGTTCTTGGCGTACATCTCCCACTGGTTCGGGTTCGGCTCGCCCTTCATGCTCTTCTCGCCGCCCTTGCCGCGCCAGCCGGACAGGAAACCGATGCCGGAACCCGGCGCGGTCTCCCAGTTGACGATGAAGTCCGGATAGTCGCGGTACTTGCGCGCGCCATCAGCGGTGACGAACGCCGGCAGTTTCAGACGCGTGCCGAGTTCGATCAGCACTTCCTGGAACGGCAAGCACTCGCCGGTACGCGGCATCACCGGGATACGCACCGAATCTACCGGGCCGTCGAACTCGGAGATCGGACGGTCCAGCATGGACATCACGTCGTGCCGTTCCAGATAGGTCGTGTCCGGCAGGATCAGGTCGGCGAATGCGGTCGTCTCGGAATGGAACGCGTCGCACACCACGATATTGGGGATCTTGTACTCGCCGTTCTCGTCCTTGTCGGTGAGCATCTTGCGCACTTCGCTGGTGTTCATGCTGGAGTTCCACGCCATGTTGGCCATGAACAGCAGCAGCGTGTCGATCTTGTACGGATCACCGCGCCAGGCGTTGGTGATCACGTTGTGCATCAGACCGTGTGCAGATAGCGGGTACTCCCAAGAGAAGCCCTTGTCGATACGCACCGCTTCGCCTTCCTTGTCCACGAACAGATCGTCCGGATCGGCCGGCCAGCCCAGCGGCATGCCGTCCAGCGGCGTGTTCGGCTGCACCGCGCGCGGGTCGTTGGGTGGACGCGCGCAGGGCGGGATCGGACGCGGGAACGGCGTCTTGTGACGGAAGCCGCCCGGACGGTCGATGGTGCCCAGCAGCGTCATCAGGATGGACAACGCACGGATGGTATGGAAACCGTTGGAGTGCGCAGCCAGTCCGCGCATGGCGTGGAAGGCCACCGGATTGCCGGTGACGGTGTCGTGTTCCTTGCCCCAGGAATCGGTCCACGCGATCGGCAGTTCGATCTTCTGGTCGCGCGCAGTGATGCCCATCTCATGTGCCAGACGACGGATGGTGTCGGCAGAGATGCCGGTCACACCTTCCGCCCATTCCGGCGTGTATTCGGCGACGCGATCCTTCAGCAACTGGAACGCGGGTTTCACCGGCGTGCCGTCGCTCAACTTGAATTCGCCACGCAGGAACGGATCGGCACCTTCGGTATGCGTCACCACCGGCTGGTTGGTATTGCGATCCCACCACAGTTTGTTCTGCGGGTCGTAGCAGCCCTCTTCTTCCGGCACCTCGGTACGCACGAACATGCCGAACTCGTCATGTTCGGCATCCAGATTCACCAGCTGGCCGGAGTTGGTGTAGCGCACCAGGAACTCGCGGTCGTACAGCCCCAACTCGATCAGCTCGTGGATGATGGCGAGGAACAGCGCGCCGTCGGTGCCGGGACGGATGGGCACCCACTCGTCGGCGATGGCCGAGTAACCGGTACGCACCGGGTTGATGGAGATGAAGCGACCGCCCTCGCGCTTGAACTTGGACAGCGCGACTTTGAGCGGGTTGGAGTGATGGTCCTCGGCTGTGCCGATCATGATGAACAGTTTGGAACGCTCCAGATCGGGGCCGCCGAATTCCCAGAACGAACCGCCGATGGTGTAGATCATGCCGGCCGCCATGTTGACCGAGCAGAAGCCGCCGTGCGCCGCGTAGTTGGGCGTGCCGAACTGACGCGCGAACATACCGGTCAGCGCCTGCATCTGGTCGCGCCCGGTGAACAGGGCGAACTTCTTCGGATCGGTGGCACGCAACTGGCCCAGACGGTCAGCGAGCAAGGTAAACGTCTCTTCCCAGCTGATCTCCTCGAACTCGCCCGCGCCGCGCTCGCTGCCCGGCTTGCGGCGCAGCGGCTTGGTCAGACGTGCCGGGGAATACTGTTTCATGATGCCCGAGGAACCCTTGGCGCAGATCACGCCAGCGTTCAGCGGGTGGTCGGGGTTGCCGTCGATGTAGCGCACTTCGCCGTTGCGCAGATGCACGCGAATGCCGCAACGGCAAGCGCACATATAACAAGTGGTCTTCTTGATCTCGGTGGTGGCGCCAGCAACCGGCGGCGCCAATGGGTCGTGCAATGGTGTCGATGACATGGGCAAAATCTTGTGTGGGTTGATCGTTATCGGGGCGCGCCACTTTATATTTTCGGTGTGCCGCTGCCCTACGAAATTACTCAATCTTTCAGGGTCGCCAGTATGCGTATCCCGCGCCAGCGCTGCCATAGCCGTGATGAGGGGGAATGACATAACCCCTATGGGGGGTGCAACCCTCAACCCATGAGGGGTATCGCTACACACGTAAT
>WOZO01000088.1 GCA_011620315.1 Sideroxydans sp.
CTGCAATTCAGGGGCGGGTTGCTTGGGGTGGAGGAAGTCCGACAGGCTGCTAGTCTTGAAACTGTCTGGCTGAAATGAAGAACGCCGAGCTTTGCTCGGCGTTCTTGTCGGTGCCCACTGAATGTCGCCGAAGCGGCGGCGATGTAGTGAATCCGGCGTAACGCGCTTCGCGCATTAGCCTGCACCGCTACATTACCGGACGATTAACCGAATCGTCCGGTAATGTAGTCCTCGGTCTCTTTCCGCTTTGGATTAGTGAACACCGTGCTGGTATCGCCGAACTCGATCAGGTCGCCCAAGTACATATAGGCGGTGAAGTCGGAGATGCGCGCAGCCTGCTGCATGTTGTGCGTCACGATGACGATGGTGAAATCCTTCTTCAGTTCGTCGATCAGTTTCTCGATGTGCGCGGTGGAGATCGGGTCGAGCGCGGAAGTCGGCTCGTCCAGCAGCAGCACCTGCGGCTTAACCGCGATGGCGCGCGCGATACACAGGCGTTGCTGCTGACCGCCGGACAGGCTGGTGCCGCTCTGCTTCAGTTTGTCGCTGACCTCACCCCACAGCGCCGCTTTTTTCAGCGCCCATTCCACGCGCTCATCCATCTCGTTGCGGCTTAGGTTTTCGTACAGTTTTACGCCGAAA
This sequence comes from Sideroxydans sp., assembly GCA_011620315.1. Lineage (GTDB taxonomy): Bacteria > Pseudomonadota > Gammaproteobacteria > Burkholderiales > Gallionellaceae > Sideroxyarcus. Next base: position 643 of record WOZO01000088.1, read on the forward strand.
GCGATGTTGTCGTAGATGGACATCGGGAACGGGGTCGGCTTTTGGAACACCATGCCGATCTTGGCGCGCAGCATATTCAGGTCTTGCTTGGGGTCGAGCACGTTGCTGCCGTCCAGCATGATCTGGCCGGTAGCTTTTTGCTTGGGATAGAGCTGATACATGCGGTTGAAGGTGCGCAGCAGCGTCGACTTGCCGCAACCGGACGGGCCGATGAAGGCGGTCACCATCTTTTCCGCAATGTCGAGGTTGATGTCCTTGAGCGCGCGGTAGTTGCCGTAGAAAAAGTTGAGATCGCGGACGATGACCTTGGGCGTGTTGACTGTTTCAGCGTTCATGAGTAGTGACTTCCGATATCAATGTGTGGTTGCACTTTGGCGGAACAGGATACGCGCCAGAATGTTGAGTGTGAGTACGCTGAGTGTGATCAGCAGTGCGCCGGCCCATGCCAGGTGTTGCCAGTCTTCGTAGGGGCTCATGGCGAACTGGAAGATCACCACCGGCAGGTTGGCCAGCGGGTTGTTCATGTCGGCGCTCCAGAACTGGTTGTTCAGTGCGGTGAACAGCAGCGGGGCAGTCTCGCCGCTGATACGGGCGATGGCCAGCATCACGCCGGTGATGATGCCGGCGCGTGCGGCGCGCAGGGTGACGAAGTTGACGATCTTCCATTGCGGCGCGCCGAGAGCGGCAGCGGCTTCGCGTAGCGTATTGGGAATCAGGCGCAGCATGTTTTCGGTGGTGCGGATCACGATGGGAATGACGATGATCGCCAATGCGATGGCACCCGCCCAGCCGGAGAAGTGGCGCACATGCACGACATAGACTTCATACACGAACAGGCCGATCACGATGGACGGTGCGGACAGCAGGATGTCGTTGATGAAGCGGGTGACCGGTGCCAGCCAGCCGCGCTGTCCGAATTCCGCAAGATACGTACCGGCCAGAATGCCGATGGGTGTGCCGATCAGCGTGCCGAGCAGGCTCATCATCAGTGATCCGGTGATCGCGTTCAACAAGCCTCCGGTGCTGCCGGGGGGGGGCGTCATCTGGGTGAATACGGCCGGCACGAGTGCGGGCAAGCCATAACTGAGTAACGTGATCAGGATCCAGCATAGCCAGAACAGGCCGAAAGCCATGGCGAGGATGGAGACCAGCAGTCCGACTGCATTGATGATGCGGCGGCGGGTATAGAGTGTCAGCATGATGTTATGTCGCCTGGCCTTCGCGCTTGCCCAGCTTGTGCAACAGCAGGCGGGCGAATGACAGCACGACGAAGGTGATGAAGAAAAGGATCAGGCCGAGCTCGATCAGCGATGAGGTGTACAGATCGCCGACGGCTTCGGTGAATTCATTGGCCAGCGCCGAGGAGATGCTGTTGCCGGGCATCAGCAACGATTTGCTCAGTTCGTGCGCATTGCCGATGACGAAGGTAACGGCCATGGTCTCGCCCAGCGCGCGCCCCAGCCCCAGCATGATGCCGCCGACCACGCCGATGCGGGTGTAGGGCAGCACGATCTTCATGACAACTTCCCATGTCGTGGCACCCACACCATAGGCCGATTCTTTCAGCATCGGCGGGACTACTTCGAACACGTCGCGCATGACGGAGGCGATGAAGGGGATCACCATGATGGCGAGGATGATGCCTGCGGTCAGGATGCCGATACCCATGGGCGGGCCGGAGAAGAACGGGCCGAGCATAGGCATGGTTCCGATATGGTCATTGATCCACGGCTCGATATAGTCGGCAAAGAAAGGAGCGAATACGAACAAGCCCCACATGCCGTAGATGATGCTGGGAATACCCGCCAGCAATTCAACGGCGATGCCGAGCGGTCGGCGCAACACGCGCGGTGACAACTCGGTCAGGAATATGGCGATACCGAAGCTGACCGGAATGGCGATCAGCAATGCGATACCGGATGTAACAAGTGTGCCAACGATGGGCACCAGTGCGCCGTATTCATCGGTGACCGGATTCCATTCATCGTTGACGAGAAAGTTAAAACCGAACGCATTGATCGCAGGCATGCTGCCTATCACCAGTGAATAGATGATCGCCAGCAATAGTGCCAGTACGCCAAAGGCCGACAGACGAGTCAAGCCGCGGAACATCATGTCCAGCCATATCTGTTGATTGAGCCGGGCTTGGTGCAGGAGCGTCGATTTCATTGTTGTATTTAAGTTTTGAGTGAAATTGGGGGGCGTAGCGCCCCCTCAAATTATAACTTGAGCGCGCCTTTCGGCGCACTCAAGCTTTGCTTACTTCCAGATTGCCTTGCCGTTGCTGTCCTTAATCTGCTCTTTCCATGCCTTGCGGATCATGGCGGTGACATTGCCCGGCAGCGGCACGTAGTCCAGATCGGAAGCCATTTTGTCTCCGTTGGAATAAGCCCAGTCGAAGAACTTCAGCACTTCAGCGCCCGAGGCGGCATTGTCCTGAGACTTGTAGACCAGGATGAATGTCGCGCCGGTGATGGGCCAGCTGTCGGCACCCGGTTCGTTGACCAGGATCTCCGCGAAGCCTTCTTCAGCTTTCCACTTGGCATTGGCAGCGGCAGCCTTGAAGCTTTCGGCGGTCGGAGAAACGAAGTGACCGTCGCGGTTCTTCAGTTGTGCATAGGTCATCTTGTTTTGCAGTGCGTAGGCATATTCAACGTAGCCGATAGCACCCTTGATGCGCTGCACATAAGAAGCAACGCCTTCATTGCCTTTGCCGCCGGTGCCTACCGGCCACTTCACAGCCTTGTCGGCACCCACTTCGCGCATCCAAGCTGTGCTGACAGCGGCCAGATAGGAGGTGAAGATATGGGTGGTGCCGGAGCCGTCGGCGCGGTGCACCACGGTGATGGCTTGGTCGGGCAGGTTCAGGCCTTTGTTGTCGGCGGCGATCTTGGGATCGTTCCACTTGGTGATCTTGCCCATGAAGATGCCGACCAGATTGTCGCTGGACAGCTTCAGTTGGCCGGCGGCCACGCCTTCAACGTTGATGACCGGCACCACGCCGCCGATCACGGTCGGGAACTGGGTCAGGCCCAGTATGCCCAGTTCGTTGGCGTTCATCGGCGCATCGGAAGCGCCGAAATCGACGGTCTTGGCCTTGATCTGCTTGATGCCGCCGCCGGAGCCGATGGACTGGTAGTTCATGCCCACGCCGGTTTGTGCCTTGTAGGATTCAGCCCACTTGGCATAGACAGGGTAGGGGAAGGTCGCGCCGGCACCGGTGATGTCGGTGGCATGTGCCACGGTTGCGCCCAGCAGTGTCAAGGACAGGCCGAGCCCGCTCAAGATTCGATTCAGTTTGCTCATTAATAGATTCTCCGAAGGATTGATCGTTGTGCTCGACTTGTGTCAGCGGGATGCATCGTAGGCGTGAATTGTTACACGATTATTACACAAGCCATTCTGGCGTGGCGCGCAGACAAGGGAAGATGCGGCGCGCGGTTAGTGGTATTTTGCGCGGATTGACCGAAGTTCGTTTCGCCGTTACTATCGCCGACCTCAAAACGTCGGAAGAATAGTCTGATGCGACGCAAACTAGTGGTTGGAAACTGGAAGATGCACGGCAGTCTCGCCAGCAACAAGACGTTGCTGGAGGGGGTGCTGGCAGGGGTGAAAGTTCTGCATGGGGCGGATTTCGGTGTGTGTGCGCCTTATCCATACCTGTCCCAGTTGCAATCCATGTTGCAAGGAAGCAATGTGGGTTGGGGGGCGCAAAGCCTGAGCCAGCATGAGAAAGGCGCGTTCACCGGAGAGGTGGCACCGGGTATGCTGGTCGACTTTGGATGCCGATACGTCATTGTCGGGCACAGCGAGCGACGTGCCCTGTTCGCCGAGAGCGACGAGGTTGTGGCGGCCAAGTTTGATGCGTCAATCAAGTTCGGTCTGACGCCGGTATTTTGTGTCGGCGAAACGCTGGAAGAGCGTGAAAGCGGCGTGACCGAGCAAGTGGTGGCCCGTCAGTTGGGTGCGGTACTCGCTCACGTCGGTGCGCAGGATATGGCCAAGTCGGTCATTGCTTATGAGCCGGTGTGGGCGATCGGCACCGGCAAGACGGCGACACCGGCGCAGGCGCAGGCGGTGCATGCCTTCATCCGTCAGCGCGTGGCGCGGCTGGATGGCGGCGTGGCGCAGGATCTGCGTATCCTTTACGGCGGCAGCATGAAGCCGGGCAATGCGGCAGAATTGATGGGCATGGCGGATATCGACGGCGGTCTGATCGGTGGTGCGTCATTGGTGGCGGAAGAATTCGTGGCGATCTGTAGCGCCGCGCAAAAATAAATTTTAGAAGCTGGAGTCGAGCGTGGAAACATTGGTTTGGGTGGTGCATGTAATTACTGCGGTGGTGCTGATCGGTCTGGTGCTGATCCAGCACGGCAAGGGTGCCGATATGGGGGCCGCGTTCGGTACCGGTTCCGCGGGTAGTCTGTTCGGTTCCAGCGGTTCCGCCAACTTTCTTAGCCGCAGCACAGCGGTAGCGGCGACCATCTTCTTTATCACCAGCCTGACGCTGACTTCCATGTATGCGCAGCCTGCCAAACAGGCGGGGGTGATGGATCGTGTGGATGTGAATACACTGCAAGCGGATACGCCGGCAGCTGCGCCTGATTCCAAGGCAAAGGAAATCCCGCGATAATTTTTACGAGTAGTATGCGGAGTTGGCGGAATTGGTAGACGCGCAGCCTTGAGGTGGCTGTGTCCGAAAGGACGTGTGGGTTCG
>WOZO01000089.1 GCA_011620315.1 Sideroxydans sp.
GCGGCGGTGCAAGAATCGTGGATAAATTCAGCAAGAATGGGGCAACGCCATGCAGTTGCGAGAAGGACGGACAGACCAGCTTAAACTAGACTGAATTCTGTCTTGACGGATGGGTCCACTATAGTGCCGGGGGCGGGACTCGAACCCGCACGCCTTGCGGCACCGGATTTTGAGTCCGGCACGTCTACCAGTTCCATCACCCCGGCAAGGGTAGTCTTGCGCGCGGCCAATACCACGCGAAGGGCGCGAATTATCCATGAAACGTGCTGTGTCATCAACTACAATGCGCAGCCCGGTTTTTTTCCCCTTGTTTTGGCATGCGCACCGACGACTTCGATTTCGACCTTCCCGAGCATTTGATCGCACAACATCCGCCAGCACAACGTGGCGGCAGCCGTCTGCTGCGCGTCGGTGCGGCGGGTCTGGAAGACCGTTCGTTCGCCGATCTGCCGCAGTTCCTGCGCGCGGGCGACCTGCTGGTGCTGAACGACACGCGCGTGCTCAAGGCACGCCTGTTCGGGCAGAAAGCGACCGGCGGCCAAGTCGAGGTGATGGTGGAGCGCGTGCTGGGTGCGCACGAAGTGCTGGCCAAGGTGCGCGCCAGCAAGACACCCAAGACCGGCAGCAGCTTTCTCGTTGCCGATGCGGTGACGGTTGATGTGCTGGGGCGCGAGGACGAATTCTTCCATCTGCGCTTTGCGGATGAAGCGCCGGTAGACGAGATATTGGAACGCCATGGCAAGCTGCCGCTGCCGCCTTACATCACCCATTCCGCGGGCGACGACGACGAGCGCTACCAGACCGTGTTCGCGCGCGAACAGGGCGCGGTCGCCGCACCCACGGCTGGCTTGCATTTCGATGAGGCGATGTTGGACAAGCTGCGCGACCAGGGCGTCAATATCGCCTACGTCACCTTGCATGTGGGGGCGGGCACTTTTCAGCCGGTGCGCGCCGATAACGTCGCCGACCATGTCATGCACAGCGAACGTTACACCGTGCCGCAAGCGACGGTGGATGCCATCAACCGAACAAAAACCAGCGGCGGACGTGTGGTGTCGGTCGGCACCACCAGTCTGCGCGCGCTGGAAAGCGCCGCGATGCGCGGTGAACTGCAAGCCGGTTCGGGCGAGACGCGCATCTTCATCACGCCCGGTTACCGCTTCAAGGTGATCGATGTGCTGCTCACCAATTTCCATCTGCCGCGCTCCACCTTGCTGATGCTGGTGTGCGCGTTCGGCAGTATGGAAAAGTTGCTGCCTGCCTACCGCCATGCCGTGGAGCGGGAATATCGCTTCTTCAGCTATGGCGATGCGATGCTGATCGAGCGCGCGCCGGACTGACGTACTTATTGTTGGCGGTGAATTGAACTTCCTCGCGCACGCGTTGCTGGCAGGTGACGATCCCGCACTGGTCGTGGGCGGTGTGGTCGGCGACTGGATCAAGGGCGCGCTGCCGGGTGCATTGCCGTCCGATCTGGCGTGCGGGGTGGCTTTGCATCGCGCCATCGACAGCCGCGCCGAGACGCACCCTGCCTTTTGCGCAAGTCGCGCACGGATTTCTTCATCGCGCAGGCGCTATGCCGGGGTGCTGGTCGATATCTTCTACGATCACTTGCTGGCGCGGCGCGTGAGTGGGCGAGACACCATGCCCAGCCTTTGCGCGCATTCTGCCAGGACATCTATAGTCAAATCGAAAACAGAATGGGCGATCTGCCCGAGGCGGCGCATCCGGCATTGCGCATGATGGCGCGTGAAGATTGGCTATCCGGTTACGCCAATATGGAGGGCATCGCCGATGTGTTGGCGCGCATGTCGCGCCGCGCGCGGCAGCCCAATCCGCTGCAGGGCGGCGAGCTGGAGTTCATTGCCGATGCGCAAGGATTTGCACGGGATTTCCGGATTTGGCTGCGCGATGCGGACGCCTTCTGCAATCAGTGGCGAGCCATCGGGTAGAATCGCGCCTTTCCGAATCAGGCCGCACTGCAAAACTTCCGATGAAATTCACACTACACAACACCTCGGGCACCGCGCGTCTCGGCACACTTGAGCTGGCACACGGCAAGGTGGAAACGCCGGCCTTCATGCCGGTGGGCACCTACGGCACCGTCAAGGCGATGTCGCCGCAGGAACTGAAGGACATCGGTGCGCACATCGTGCTCGGCAACACCTTCCACCTGTGGCTACGTCCCGGTCTGGAAGTCATCGCGGCGCATGGCGGTCTGCACAAGTTCATGGGCTGGGACGGCCCCATCCTCACCGACTCGGGCGGCTTCCAGGTGTTCAGCCTCGGCGAGTTGCGCAAGATCACCGGCGGCGGTGTGGAGTTCCGTTCGCCGGTGAACGGCGACAAATGCTTCCTGTCGCCGGAAGAATCGATGCGTATCCAGAAAGTGTTGAATTCCGACATCGTGATGATCTTCGACGAATGCACGCCGTATCCGGCGAACGAGCAGGTGGCGGGCGTGTCGATGCGTCTGTCGCTGGACTGGGCTAAGCGTTCCAAGAAAGCACACGAAGGCAATCCGAACGCTTTGTTCGGCATCGTGCAGGGCGGTATGCATGAGCATCTGCGCGACGAATCGCTGGCTGGACTGAAAGAGATCGGCTTCGACGGTTTTGCCATCGGCGGCCTGTCGGTGGGCGAACCCAAGGAAGACATGCTGCGCATCCTGCGCCACACCGCACCGCAGTTGCCACAGGACAAGCCGCGCTACCTGATGGGCGTGGGCACGCCGGAGGATCTGGTAGAGGCGGTGGCGAACGGCGTGGATATGTTCGACTGCGTGATGCCCACCCGCAACGCGCGCAACGGCCACCTGTTTACGCGCTATGGCGATGTGCGCATCAAGAACGCCGTACACCGGCTGGATACACGTTCACTCGATCCGCAATGCAGCTGCTACACCTGCCAGAACTTCAGCCGCGCCTATCTGCACCATTTGCACCGACTGGGCGAGATATTGGGGGCGCGTCTGAACACCATCCACAACCTGCATTATTACCAGGAGCTGATGCAGGGCATCCGCGCCGCCATCGAGGCCGGTCGCTACGACGAGTTCATGGCGGAGTTCCATGCGGCGCGGGCTGGCGGCGGGGCCTTGCCCGGTAACTGAACCGTCATGTCTTCCGTGCTAGAATGCGCGCCTTCTTTTTAGTCACCCAACCAACATCTGGAGAGTAATAAATGACTTCGATCAGCGAATTTTTCATCAGCAACGCTTACGCGGAAGGCGCAGCAGCCCCTCAGGGCGGTGGTTTCATGGAGTTCTTGCCGCTGATCGCCTTGCTGGCTGTTTTCTATTTCCTGGTGCTGCGTCCTCAACAAAAACGCGCCAAGGAGCATGCTGCACTGGTTGCTGCACTGCAAAAGGGCGATGAGGTGGTGACCATCGGTGGCGTGCTGGGCAAGGTCACCAAGGTCGGCGAAGAGAATGTGATGGTGGAGATCGCTTCGGGCGTGGAAATGCAGGTGCAGAAGCCTGCCGTTCAAACCGTTCTGCCAAAAGGCACGATCAAGTCCCTGTAATCCCCTCAAAGCAAGGTATCTCAATGAATCGTTATCCACTCTGGAAGAACCTGTTGATCCTGGTCGTGTTGGTGACCGGATTCATTTATACCTTGCCGAATTTCTACGGTGAATCGCCTGCGGTGCAGGTCATGCCGCTGCGCAGCCACCTGAAGGCAGATACGCAACTGCTGGCGACCGTTGAGCAGACACTGCGCGACGCGCAACTGGCGCCGGAAGTCATCGCGCTGGACGGCGGCAGCGTCAAGGCGCGTTTCTCCGATACCGACAGCCAGCTCAAGGCCAAGGATGTGCTGCACGCAACACTGGGCGAAGACTATGTGGTGGCGCTGAATCTCTTGTCGCGTTCGCCCGCCTGGCTCACCGACATGAATGCCTTGCCCATGTATCTGGGTCTGGATCTGCGCGGCGGTGTACATTTCCTGATGCAGGTGGATATGAAGGCGGCGCTGGACAAGGCACTGGAATCCTCTTCCGGCGACCTGCGCAGCACGCTGCGCGAGGCGCGCATCCCTTACTCCGGCGTGAGCCGCGAGGGCGATGTCATCCTCGTCAAGTTCCGTGAAGCGGATGCGCGCAGCAAGGGAGAAGCAGAGCTCAAGCTGCGTTTCGGCGGGCTGCAGTTCGACAACAAGGATGCCGGGCGCGACTATCTGCTGCAGGCGACTTTGAGACAGCAAGAGAAGCTGCGCCTGCAAGACTCTGCACTGCAACAGAACCTGGTCACCCTGCGCAATCGCGTGAACGAGCTGGGCGTGGCCGAGCCGGTCATCCAGCAACAGGGGGTGGATCGCGTGGTGGTGCAGTTGCCCGGCGTGCAGGACACCGCACGAGCCAAAGATATTCTGGGCCGCACCGCCACGCTGGAAGTGCGTCTGGTGGACGATGATCATCAGATCGGCGCGGGGGGGGCAGCTCCGTTCGGTACCGAGATATTCAAGGAGCGTGACGGCACGGCGGTGGTGGTGAAGAAGGGCGTGCTCCTCACCGGCGAGCGCATCAACGACGCCCAGCCTGGATTCGACAGCCGCAACAATGAGCCCGCCGTGCACATCAATCTGGATGCGGTGGGCGCGCGCAAGTTCAAAGAGGCGACGCGCGAGAATGTGGGCAAGCGCATGGCGATCATCCTGTTCGAAAAAGGTCGCGGCGAAGTGGTCACCGCACCGGTGATCCGCGAAGAGATCGGCGGCGGGCGTGTGCAGATCAGCGGCCAGATGGATACCGCCGAAGCGCAGAACATCGCCTTGCTGCTGCGTGCCGGTGCGCTGGCCGCTCCGATGGAGATCATCGAAGAACGCACAGTCGGCCCCAGCCTTGGCGCGGACAATATCCAGCGCGGCTTCGATTCCACCAAGATCGGCTTTATCATGGTCGCGGTGTTCATGATCGCCTATTACTTGGTATTCGGCACCATCTCGGTGCTGGCGCTGGGTGCCAACCTGCTGCTGCTGATCGCGCTGCTATCCATGCTGCAAGCGACACTGACCTTGCCTGGTATGGCCGGTATCGCTTTGACGCTGGGTATGGCGATCGACGCCAACGTGCTGATCAACGAGCGTATCCGCGAAGAGCTGCGCAACGGGGTGCCGCCGCAGATGGCGATCAGCACCGGTTACGAGAACGCGTTCGCCACCATCCTCGACTCCAACATCACCACGCTGATCGCGGGTGTGGCGCTGTTCATGTTCGGCTCCGGCCCGATCAAGGGTTTCGCGGTGGTGTTGTGTCTGGGCATCCTGACTTCGATGTTCAGCGGCGTCATGGTGTCGCGCTCACTGGTCAATCTGTTCTATGG
>WOZO01000008.1 GCA_011620315.1 Sideroxydans sp.
TCTTCGCTTCGGACTACAGCTTAATCTACTGTCTCAAATTCGGGGGCCACTATAAACCCCGCCTGCTCGAAATCCTCCCCCTCCGCCAGCAGTGCCGTGAGTTTGATGTCGCGGCTCTTCTCGCCCATCATCATCTGGTGATGGGTGTCGACGACGAACTTGCCGGATTCCATCAGCAGGGTGGCGTGCACATATGAGTTGTGTTCGTCCGGCAGCAGGATGACGGGCAGGTAGTCGTAGGAGAACGAGCCGGAGCTGCTTTCCCAGTTGGAGACGCGTTCAGCGCCTTTGCCGAGTATGCGTATCCACACCGAGGCGGGGCGTTTGGTGAGGATTTCGATACCGACGTGGACTTTGCCTGCGCTGTCGGTGTGCAGGCGGCGGATCATGCCGACCCACCATTGCTGTGCGTTCGCCGGTTTGAGGGCGCACAGGTCGCCGATCTTGATCCATTCGCCTTGCGTGCCGCCGAGTATCGCGCCCAGTCCGGTGGCGCTCATGTCGGTGACGTTCCAGGTCTCGGTGGTGTAGGCGATCTCTTCCTGGGCGACGAGGTCGATCTTCGCGCGTTTGCGCGCGTCGTCGGCATCCTGTTCGGCGTCGTGTCCGGCATCGATGTGCGTGACCAGTTGGCTGATGGTGCGGAAGCTGTGCGCGATCTCAATGGCGGCGTGTATCTCGCGCCGTTCCAGGTGGCGCTGCGGCGGTTCGGCGGCCCAGTAGGTCATGAGGTGTTTGAGCACGGTGAGTTTGCCCGCCGGGGTGAATTCGCTGCCGAAGCGACGCTCGCGCCAGATCGGATCGTTCTCGTTCTGGGTGACGATCTTCTGCAACGCACCCACAGCTTTGGCGGCGCTGAAGAAGCGTGCGCTTTCCGCGACGGGCTGGTCGCGCTCGGCACGATGCGGCGGGGCCGAACCGGCGAGGTCGAACTGGTAGGGGAAGTCGTTCTCTGCCGTGTTGGCGATCTCGAAGAAACTGTTCATACGTCCGGCGATGCGGTAGCTGACTTCGAGCTGGTCGGTGGCCAGTGTGTCGGGCGAGGAGGTGAACATCACCAGCGCGTGCAGCAATTCGCGCTGCGGGCTGGTGTGGATGACATGGCCTGGATAGGCCAGCACCATGGTCTCGCTGCATTGCGTGGCTTCGGCGAAACGGTAACCGGCATACAGCATGGCCCAGCTCGCGGCTTCGACGTCGATATAGCGCATCAGCTCCAGCTTCATCTGCGTTGCCACCGCCAGCAACTGGCGCACGCAGATCAGCGGCATGCGCTCGATGAGTTCGCGGGAGTGTTTGCTGGTCTGCTGATATTCGTCGAGGCATGCCGTGTAGGCGGCTGCCAGCGACTGCGCGAAGGCATGCATGCCTTGCCAGACATGCAGCCCCTGAAAGTCGCGCAGATGCGGCGCTTCCAGATAGCGATGCAGCAACTCTGCGTGCAGCGGCTGTGCGGCGATGTACACGCGCATGATCACGTCGCTGCGCAGTTCGGGCGTGAAGCCCTTCGCATCCTTGATCGATTCCAGCCAGAAGGCGATCTCCTCCAGCGCCTTGCGCGGATCGTCCTGCGGCAGTTCGTCGATGAGACGTTGCGTCTCGTTCAGGTCGAACAGGGGATGGTCAGGTTTCTCGCCGAACAGTTTGAACATGATGCGCAACGCCTTTCGGATGAAGACGTTTGGATGATAAAGCAGCGCGCGGGAATGCGCTCAGGCGAGTTTGCGGTACAGCGTCTGGCGGCTGATGCCGAGTTGGCGGGCGGCGGCGGAGACGTTGCCGTGATGGTCTTCCATCGCCTGGCGGATGGCGGCTTGCGACAGGTCTTTGAGTTTTTGCGGCGCTTGTAATGTGCGCGCGGTGGATGGCGGCGCACTGAGTTCCTCGATCAGGTCGTCGGGCAGGTGGTGCCAGTCGATGCAGTCTTCGTGCGCGTCCAGCATGGCGCTGGCGGTGCGCAGCACGCTGGCATATTGGCGGATGTTGCCCGGCCAGCGATGCTGGCTGAGTTGTGCCAGCAGGGCGGGGGCGATGCAGATGTGCCGCTGCGGACTTTGCTCGCTCAGGATGTGTTCGGTGAGCGCCTGGAAATCATTGCGCTCGCGCAGGGCGGGCAGGTTCACGGTGAGGCCGTTGATGCGGTAGTAGAGGTCGCTGCGGAACGAGCCTTGCTCGGCTTCTTCGCGCAGTTTGCGATGGGTGGCGCAGATCAATGCGAAATCGACATCGACCGCTTTGCCACCGCCCAGCGGGGTGACTTGCCGCTCCTGCAACACGCGCAGCAGACGGGTCTGCATGGTCTGCGGCATGTCGCCGATCTCGTCCAGGAACAGTGTGCCGCCGTGTGCTTCGCGCAGGCGACCGGGGCTGCCGTCGCGCCGTGCGCCGGTGAATGCGCCGCTGTTGTAGCCGAACAATTCCGCTTCGATGAGGTTCTCGGGGAGGGCGGCGCAGTTGATGGCGACGAAGGGGGCGTCGCGGCGCGGGCCGCTGTCGTGCACGGCGCGCGCGAACAGTTCTTTGCCGACGCCCGATTCGCCGTGGATCAGCAAGGGGATGGGTTTGCCCGCGATGCGGCGCGCCTTGTCGGCGGCGTTGTGCCAGTGCGTGTCACCCGTGTTGAGTTTGGCGAGTGCATCGTCCGGTGCGGCGCTGTTTGCGACCGGGCTGGAGATGGTGCGCAGCGATTCTTCGGCGTGGATATACGCGAACAGGATGTCGCCGTCGTGCAGTTGCAACTGCGTCACATGGTCCAGGCGGCGCTGGTGGCGCGCCAGCAGGTCGTCGAGGCGGACGTCGATCACGCGGTTGAGCGGGGTCGCGCCGAGATCGGCGGGGGCGAGGCCGAGCATGGACAAGCCGGTGCGGTTCGCGCCGACGATCCAGCCGTCTTCGGACAGGGCGATGATGCCTTCGGCCACCGAGCCGATGCCTTCCGGTTGCGCGTGCAGATGCAGGCGAATGTGGCGACGGCAACTGGCGATGACCATCTTGTTCTCGATCATGCGCGCGGCCATGCCGACCAGTCCCAAGGTGTGCGGATGGCGGTTGCGCTGGTCGCCTGAGATGTCGATTACGCCCAGCAGCGAACCGTCGGCGCACATGATGGGCGCGGCGGCGCAGGTGAGGAAGCCGTTGCGTTCGAGGAAGTGTTCGCCGCCGTGGATCTCGACGCTGTTCGCTTCGGCCAGCGAGGTGCCGATGGCATTGGTGCCGCGATGCTGCTCCAGCCAGGAAGCGCCGGTCGACAGCGCGACGCGCTCGGCCTTGCTCAGGAAATCCACATCGCCCATGGTGTGCAGCAGGGTGGCGCGCTTGTCGGCGAGGATGATCATGCTGTGGCTGTGCTGTACCTGTTGATACAGGTATTTCATCACCGGGCGGGAATGCGCGAGCAGTTCGTGATTGCCGGCGAGGGCGTGGCGCAGGGCGTGTTCGCCGTTGTAGGTGTCGTTCAGGCGTCCGGTGGGTTGCAGGCCCGCCGCCAGACTGCGCTGCCAGGAACGCGCGATGCGTTCGCCGATGATGTCGGACGGGCACTCGCCATGCGCCAGCAGTTGCATGCGGGCTTTGCGCAGATCGTTTGAGGGCAAGGTGGGACGCATATGACTCTCCTCTCGGTGGGGTGCTATCCATACTGTGTGGCCAGTATAGAAGGATGAACCGGCAGTGCAACCTTTGCGCGGCGCAATGCTGCGCGACTGTCCCATCTTGTGACAGGTGTCGCGGGATGCAACGTCACACGCTGCCGGATACACGCATAGGTGTTTTGAGAATCCCATTGTGAATCAATCGGCTGGGCTCATCTGGCGACATGGCACGCTACTTGAGAGTAGCTGTGTGCAGCACCTGAAAGTGAGCGGCCTGTTCGGTCGTCACCCCACAATTAGAAAGAGGAGAACGGCAATGATCTACGCAGCCCCCGGCGCAGCAGGCGCCAAGATTCAGTACAAGGCGAAATACGACAACTTCATCGGCGGTCAGTGGGTCGCGCCGGTGAAGGGGCAGTATTTCGATGTGCTCACCCCGGTCAACGGCAAAAACTATACGCAGGCCGCGCGCTCCACGGCGGAAGACATCGAGCTGGCGCTGGACGCCGCGCATGCCGCCGCCGATGCATGGGGCAAGACCTCGATCACCGAGCGTTCCAACACGCTGCTGAAGATCGCCGACCGTATCGAAGCCAATTTGGAACTGTTGGCCTATGCCGAAACCGTCGACAACGGTAAAGCGATCCGCGAGACGCTGAATGCCGATATTCCTTTGTCAGTCGATCACTTCCGCTACTTCGCCGGTTGCCTGCGCGCGCAGGAAGGCAATCTGTCCGAGATCAACGAAACCACGGTGGCCTACCACTTCCACGAACCGCTGGGCGTGGTCGGGCAGATCATCCCGTGGAACTTCCCCATCCTGATGGCGGCATGGAAGCTGGCACCGGCGCTGGGCGCGGGCAACTGCGTGGTGCTGAAACCCGCCGAGTCCACGCCGATCAGTATTTTGATTCTGGCTGAGTTGATCGCCGATCTGCTGCCGCCCGGCGTGCTCAATATCGTCAACGGCTTCGGCCGCGAAGCCGGCATGCCGCTGGCCACCAGCAAGCGCATCGCCAAGATCGCCTTCACCGGCTCCACCACCACCGGCCGCGTCATCGCGCAGGCCGCCGCCAACAACCTGATCCCCGCCACGCTGGAACTGGGCGGCAAGTCGCCCAACATCTTCTTCGCCGACGTGATGGACAAGGACGACGGCTTCCTCGACAAGGCCATCGAAGGTCTGGTGTTGTTCGCCTTCAACCAGGGCGAAGTGTGCACCTGCCCGAGCCGCGCGCTGATCCACGAATCCATCTACGACAAGTTCATGGAACGCGTGCTCAAACGCGTCGCCGCCATCAAGCAGGGCAACCCGCTGGACACCGACACCATGATGGGCGCGCAAGCATCCAAGGAACAACTGGTCAAGATCCTGTCCTATCTGGATGTGGGCAAGCAGGAAGGTGCCAAGGTATTGGCTGGCGGCGCGCAGGCCAAACTGGGCGGCGATCTGGACGGTGGTTACTACGTGCAGCCCACCCTGTTCAAAGGCCACAACAAGATGCGCATCTTCCAGGAAGAGATCTTCGGCCCGGTGCTGGCCGTGACCACTTTCAAGGACGAAGCGGACGCCTTGGCTATCGCCAACGACACGCTGTACGGACTGGGCGCGGGCGTGTGGAGCCGCAACGGCAACGTGGCCTACCGCATGGGCCGCGCCATCAAGG
>WOZO01000183.1 GCA_011620315.1 Sideroxydans sp.
AGCCTACATCGCTCGCCTGCGGCGGGTGGTGGCGGATGCCGTCTCATTGGACGAAGCTAGAAACCGGGGTATCCGGGTCTCGCTCTGTATCGATATCGACACGCAGAAGATGCGTGATCGCTACGACGCCGAGTGCTTGGCCAAGTTCCGCGAAAACCGGACCGGTCTGGCTCTCAACGGCAGCGGGGACAGCATCGAGCGCTTCATCCTTTCCATCGACGATGACGCCGACCTGTCGGCATTCCTTCGCTTTCACTGGCTGAGCGATTCCAAGTCCCTGTGGCGAAAGATCGAAGTCGGCGGGCGCGGCGAAATGTAGGACGTCGCTTTCGCATCAATCGTCGGATATCGAGGCAATCTCCTCGGCATCCGATCCACCGAAGTTTCTCAACCCTACCGGGGACACACCCCGGAGGGGGAGCGTGTCTCTGGCTTTTCAGGAGAACCGCATGAAACTCAAGAAACTTGCGGAGGTCACGATGTGGCTTCCCGGATTTGCCCCTGACGATCCATTGCCGGAGGCAAGATGTACGGCGGAAATCATCGCCTTTCCCTTGGTCAACGAAGTACATGACGCCGTACCGGTCATCGATGAGGGAAGTTCGGGCGACATCGCAGAACGGGTTGTCGAGGTGGCTGCCGACGTTACGGCACCCAAGTCGCTTCGCGCGGTATGGCCCGTGCTGGATAGCTCCCTGCATGCGATGTTGCGTGGGGATGTCGGGAAGTTCGAGGCGAATCTGGCGGCGATCGCAGTGTTGTCGTTGCTGGATGCCGAAAAACGATTCCCGACTGACGAAGAGCGATCCATCCTCAATCGATATACCGGTTGGGGCGGGCTTCCCAAAGCGTTCAATCCTGAGCAGGACGATCCAGCGTGGCGGGCGAGAGCCGAATCATTGCCGGATCTGTTGGGCGAGGATTACACGAGCGCCAAGGGGAGTGTGGTCAATGCCCATTACACGGCAGTTTTCGTAATCGATGCGATCTGGGAAGCAGTGCGCCGACTCGGCTTTCGGGGCGGTCGCGTCCTCGATCCCTCGGCGGGTACCGGGTATTTCATCGGTGCCATGCCAAAGGATCTGGCCGAAGTCTCGGAGATCACGGCTATCGAAATCGACCGTCTGTCGTCGCGGATGCTGTCGCGCCTGTATGGGCAACACGGGGTTCGTACCTTGACGGTGGGCTTCGAGAAGGCGCGATTGCCCAAAGACTGGTTCGATCTGGTGATCTCGAATGTTCCCTTCGGGAACTATCAGGTGCCGGACGACCGGAATGTGCCCTACGCCGATTTTCTGATCCATGACTACTTCTTCGGGCGAGCCCTGGAAGTGACCCGTCCGGGTGGTCTGGTGGCGTTCATCACGTCGGCTGGAACGTTGGACAAGTGGGAAGATCGGGCGCGGCGCCATATGGCCTCCCAGGCAAGGCTGCTGGGGGCGATACGTCTGCCGTCCGGGACGTTTTCGCAGATCGCCAATACCGACGTCACGACCGATATCGTCTTTCTCCAGAAGTTGGGGGCAGGCGAAAAGGCCGCTGACGACTGGATTAACGTGGTCGAAGCGCCCTATGCGATGTGTGACGGCTACCGCCGTTTGTATGTCTCGAACTGGTATGTCCAGAACCCGGAGATGCTGATCGGGCGCATGGGACAGAAGTCGAATGGCTATGGCTTGTCGAATGCTGCCATTTTCGATGGCGATATCGGCAGTGCGTTACGGGAACGGATTGCGCGTTTGCCAGAGGGCGTCCATCACCTACGGGCGGCGAGAAATTCCGAGCCCAGTGGCAAGCAGCAGCGCGACATTCGTGTCGCGGCGCCGGAGTTCGTGAAGCCGGGCGCATTCTGCCACACCGACGATGGCCGTTTGGCTGTCTCGGAAGGCCAGGAGCTGCTGGTCATCGAGGGAACGGTATCGGCAACGGCTGCCAAGCGCATCGTCGGCATGATGGCGATTCGTGATGCGGCGAGGAAGTTGCTGCATGTCCAGCATCTCACGGATGACGATGGCCGTCTTGGCAGTTACCGCATGATGCTCAACATGGCCTATGACGGCTTTGTGGCGCGGCATGGCTATCTGCATGCCAAGGCCAACAAGCTGGCGTTCAAGGGAGACCCCGACCTGCCATTGCTGTTGTCTCTGGAGAATTACGATCCGGAGGGCGGCGTGGCGGAAAAGGCCGATGTGTTCTTCCGTCGAACCGTGGGGGTCGTCCGCAAGGTCGACCGCTGCAATACGCCGGAAGAGGCCCTGTTGGTGTCGCTGCATGAGCGCGGATGTGTGGATGTTGCGTTGATGGCATCACTGCTTGGGCAGGCGTCATCGGCTTTCCTCCCGGACATGGCGGATCGCGGTCTGATCTTCCTGAATCCGGAAACATCGCAGTGGGAAACCGCAGATGCTTACCTGGCCGGTAACGTACGCAGCAAGCTGGAAATGGCAGAAGCAGCGGGCGGAGAATTTGTCCGTAATGTGGATGCCTTGAAAGCGGTGGTGCCTGCTGATCTGGGGCCGGGAGAAATCGATGCCCGGATCGGATCAACCTGGATACCGGCGCGCGACTATGCCGAATTCCTCGATCAGTTGCTGGAGTGCGAGGGATGCACGGTGGAGTTTTGTGCGGAAGCCGGGGCGTGGAACATTGATGTGCCCTGGTAAGGTGAACGGTCGGTCGCATCGACCCAAACCTTCGGTACCGGACGTATCTCGGCGGGCGAGTTGTTTGTCGTGACGCTGAACCAGATGGTGCCAACGATTCGGGATCGCGATCCGGTGACCGACCGGTACTTCGTGAACACGGAGGAAACCATTGCCGCACGGGAAAAGCAGCAGGCGCTCAAGGAAGCATTTGGTTCATGGGTGTTTGCCGATGCGATCCGTTGTGAGCGCTTGGTCCGGCTGTACAACGACCAGTTCAATTCTGTGCGCTTGCGGGAGTTTGACGGGTCGGGTCTGGCGCTACCGGGCTTCTCCGAAGTGTTCAACCTTCATCGGCATCAGAAGGACGCCATCTGGCGCATCGTGTCGGGCGGGGTGAATACCTTGTTGGCTCATGTGGTCGGCGCCGGCAAAACTCTGACGATGATCTGTGGCGGTATGGAGTTGAGGCGTCTCGGGATGGCCAGCAAGCCGTGCTATGTGGTGCCAAACCACATGCTGGAGCAGTTTGCGGCGGAGTTTTTGCGAGCCTATCCCGGGGCCAATATCCTGATGGCGAGCAAGGACGACCTGGTCGGCGACAAGCGCCGGACGCTGTTGTCACGGATTGCCACCGGGGATTGGGATGGCGTACTGATTACCCATGCCTCTTTCGAGAGGATCAAGATGAGCGACGAGGCCATGACCACGTTCATCGAAGCGCGTGTCTATGAGATCGAGTGCGCCATTCGGGCCTCGAAATCGCAGAAGCGGGGGAATCGGATCGTCAAGGGGCTGGAGCGGGCCAAGAAGAGCTGGCTCGCGCGGTTGGAGAAGCTGGCGGCGAAGTCGAAGAAGGATGACATGCTCACGTTCGAGGAACTGGGCGTCGATTTCCTGTTCATCGACGAGGCGCACTACTTCAAGAACCTCTACCGGTTCACAAAGATGGCACGGGTCGCAGGACTGCCCAATGCCAACTCGGAACGTGCCTTCGATATGTTCGTGAAGACGCGGCATGTGATGGACAAGCATGGCGGCCGGTCGGGGGTGGTGTTCGCAACAGGAACGCCGGTATCGAACTCGATGGCGGAGATGTGGACCATGCAACGCTATCTGCAACCCGCGACGCTGCGGGGGAATCATGTGGCGCAGTTCGATACGTGGGCGGGCAATTTCGGCGAGTCGGTGACGGCCCTGGAGTTGTCGCCCGATGGTGGGGGATACCGCATGAACACGCGGTTTGCCCGCTTCGTGAATCTGCCTGAGCTGATGACGATGTTCCGTGAAGTGGCGGACATTCGAACGGCGGACATGTTGAAGCTACCGGTGCCGCGTTTCCATCTGGAGACGGTGACAGCGAAACCCACGGCGGCCCTGAAGGCGTTTGTGGCAACGCTGGTGGAACGTGCCGAAGCCATTCGCAATGGCACTGTGTCACCCAACGAGGACAACATGCTGGCGGTAACCAACGATGGCCGAAAGGCTGCGCTGGACATGCGGCTGGTAGTTCCTTGTGCGCCGGAGGCACCGGATGGGAAAGTGAGCCTGTGCGCCGAGCTGATTCATGGCATCTGGCGCGATACAACGGCGTTCCGCGGCACTCAGGCCGTGTTTTGCGATCTGAGTACGCCAACGGACGATGGACGGTTCAGTGTCTATCACGTCATACGGGCGAAGCTCGTGGAGATGGGGGTTCCGGGAACGGAAATCGCCTTCATCCATGACTTCGAGAGCGATACCGCGAAGGCCGAGTTGTTCAAGGCCGTGCGGGAAGGGCGGATTCGCGTTTTGTTGGGCAGCACCCTGAAAATGGGGGTGGGCACCAATATCCAGACGCGCCTGGCGGCATTGCATCATCTGGATGCGCCATGGCGTCCGTCCGACGTCGAGCAGCGGGAGGGACGCATCATTCGTCAGGGCAACCTGAATGAGGAAGTGCGTATCGTCCGTTACGTAACGGAGGCATCGTTCGACGCCTACATCTGGCAGACCCTCGAAACCAAGGCACGCTTCATCGCCCAGGTGATGCGGGGGGATACCGGGATGCGTAGCGCGGAGGATGTGGAGCTGGCGGCGCTGTCCTATGCCGAAGTGAAGGCACTGGCGTCCGGCAATCCGCTGGTCATGGAAAAGGCCGGCATTGATGCCGAGGTCGCCAAACTGTCCTTGCTCAAATCCCAATGGGACAACCAGCGATGGTCCAACCAGAGGGAATCGGCCACCTTGCCCGGTCGCATCGAGAAACTCCGGCAACGGATCGAGGCGATCGACGCGGATATCGCCGATCGGGTGGATGTGCGTGGCCAACGCTTTTGCATGGTGATCGACGGGCAGCATTTTGTCGAACGTGCCGAAGCAGGCGAGGCGCTTGTCCGGTATTACGTCGAAGCCAAAGCCAGAACCCGGAAGATCGGGAACTGGAAGATGTCGGCGGGGGAGATCGTCGTCGGGCAGTTTGCCGGCTTCGATCTGGCGGTGTCGATACCGACGGCGGCAGCCGATGGACCGAGCTTTCTGCTGAAAAGGCGGCGAGCCTACGTGGCACATCATTCCGACAATCCCATCGGGATGGTCAGGGTGATCGAGAACGTGGCCAATGC
>WOZO01000059.1 GCA_011620315.1 Sideroxydans sp.
TGGCGATCTGTTTCTTCAGCTCACTGTCATCAACAATGCGGCCTGCTTCCATATCGATGAGGAACATCTTGCCCGGCTGCAGACGCCACTTCTTGACGACCTTGCTCTCGGCAATAGGCAGCACACCCATCTCGGATGCCATCAATACCACGTCGTCGTCGGTGATCAGATAACGCGCGGGGCGCAGACCGTTACGGTCCAGCGTGGCGCCGATCATGCGACCATCGGTAAATGCAACCGCTGCGGGGCCGTCCCACGGCTCCATCAAGGCGGCGTGATATTCATAGAACGCGCGGCGCTCTTCATCCATCAGCGGATTGCCTGCCCATGCTTCCGGGATCAGCAGCATCATCGCGTGCGGCAGCGAATATCCGCCCGCCACCAACAATTCCAATGCATTGTCGAAGCAGGCCGAGTCTGACTGGCCTTCGGTGATGAGCGGCCACAACTTTTCCAGGTCACTGCCGAGAAAATTCGAAGACATCGCTGCATGGCGTGCGGCCATCCAGTTGACGTTGCCGCGCATGGTGTTGATTTCGCCGTTGTGGGCGATCATGCGGAACGGGTGGGCCAGATCCCAAGTGGGGAAGGTGTTGGTGGAGAAACGCTGGTGCACCAGCGCAAATGCGCTTGCACAGCTTTCATCCTGCAGGTCGAGGAAGTACTCGCCAACCTGCGTCGCCAGCAACATCCCTTTGTAGACGATGGTGCGCGATGACATGGACGGGATATAGAAACCCGCGCTTTGTCCTTTAGGGAGTTTGCGCACTGCATGCTCGACGGTCTTGCGGATGACAAACAACTTGCGCTCGAACGCATCCTGATCGGTCGTCTTCCTGCCGCGACCGATGAATACCTGACGAACCAGCGGCTCGACCGCCTTCACACTCTCGCCCAAGCCGGAACTGTCCACCGGCACATCGCGCCACCCCAACAGGGTCTGGCCTTCGGCCTTGATCTTGGATTCGATGACTTTTTCACAAGCCGCGCGTGCCGCCTTGTTACGCGGCAAAAACAGCATGCCGACACCATACCCCCCGACAGGCGGAAGTTCGATCTTGTTGTTGGCTGTTGCCTTACTCAAGAAAGCGTGCGGAATCTGGATCATGATGCCGGCCCCGTCGCCCGCCAGCGGATCCGCACCGACTGCACCGCGGTGCGTCAGATTCTTCAGAATGTTCAGGCCTTCACTTACTCGGTCGTGACTGGCGATACCTTTAATATGTGCGACAAAGCCGACACCACATGCATCATGTTCATTGCGCGGGTCATACAGACCTTGCCGCGCGGGCAACGAAGAATTATTCACCTTGTTCCTCACCTCAGACGTTGCGACTCGGCGACAACAGGCCGCCAGTGCCCAGATATTTTTTCAAAAGGGCGGCGATGTTACCCGTTCCGGCAGGGCAGGGCAACATCCCAAGTCCCGGCATCGTTCCGGCCACATTGAATATATAGGCCAACATTTAAGTTGCGTAATTAAATCTAGGGGTTATAGAATGTCTCTTATAAGGTTTCGCAATAGGGCGAATCTTGCGACTATTTTGGGAGGGTTTCTGTGAAAACCATCTGTTTGAATAAATCACGGGCTTTAATTGCCCTCCTCTCATTTGCGTTGTTGTTTGCTGCGGGCTGCGGTGGTAGTGCGGTGCCGACAGCGACGTCGTCAACGACCACTCCTGTTTCAAACAACACCACAACCGGCACGACTGGTGCGGTTAGCATTTCGCTTGTCGACACCACTGGCGCAGCAGTCACCACAATCAACAGCGCCGCCCCCGCGATTGTTAAGGCGACACTTACTGATACAACTGGCGCAGCAGTCGCCAACACAGTGGTCACGTTCACTACCGATCCAGCAATGGGCACGATCACGCCAACTGGCGGCACAGCACTCACCAACGCCTCCGGGGTCGCCTCCGTCACTTTGTCTCCAGCCAGTGTTACGGCTGCCGGTGCTGCATCAATTACAGCTGCAGCTCAGATTGGCGGCACAAATGTCACCGCCTCCACCGGCTACTCCATCGGCACATCGACGCTCAGCCTTTCTACAATCACACTGGGTGCTGGCAGCACAGCTGCCGCGCCTCTTTCCGCATTTGGCACTACCAGCGTTTCGGTTACTGTTTCAAGCGGAGGCTCACCCGTCACCTCCCCGCAAGTCGTGACATTTACCTCTAGCTGTGCAGGCAGTGGCACTGCAGTGCTTAATAGCTCAGTCACAACGGTCAATGGCGTTGCGACGGCCTCTTATCGTGACAATGGTTGCGCAGGTTCCGATGTCATCACCGCGACCCTTAGCGGCTTGTCTACCAGCCAAACAGCAACTATTTATGTAGCTGCCGCCGCAACTGGCTCTCTGCAATTTGTTTCTGCTACGCCCGCCATCATCTCGCTGCACGGGACAGGCGGCATTGAAACATCTCAGGTTGCCTTCAAGGTGCTGGATGGCGGTGGCAACGCACTTGCTGGTAAAGTGGTCAGTTTCAACTTGAGCACAACGTTGGGCGGCATCACACTCACACCTTCCGCCCCTGCGCAGGCCACTTCCGATAGCACAGGCATGGTTTACATCAATGTCAACGCCGGCATTATGAGCACGCCAGTGCGCGTTACTGCCACAACGCCCGGCACAGGCGCTGCAGTATTGAGCACCCAATCCAGTCAACTGACTGTTACGACTGGCATCCCTTCGCAAAGCGCTTTTTCCCTTTCAGCCACTACGTTGAATATTGAAGGCTGGGATAGAGACGGCACCACCACCACCATCAACGCACGCCTTGCTGACCATTTCAACAATCCGCCGCCCGACGGCACCGCCGTGAACTTCACCTCCGAAGGTGCGCGCGTAGTGGGTAGCTGCGTTACTGTCAACGGCGACTGTTCTGCGACTTTCAACAGCCAAGCGATTCGGTCTAATGACGGACGTGTAACCGTACTTGCTTACGCAGTCGGCGAGGAAAGCTTTATCGATAAGAATGGTAGCGGGGTAGCAGATAAAGTACCCGGCGGCGGCGCAACCACGGAGCTTGTGGATATTCTGGGCAACTCCAGCGACATGCCAGAGGCGTGGGTTGACTATGACGAGAATGGCTCCTTTGATGTCACAGAACCCTACATCGACTTCAATAGCAATGGTTCCTATGATGCGGCCGATGGTTCATACAATGGTGCATTGTGCGACAACATAGCCACGAGCTCTGCCGGAACTTGCAGTACCAGCAAATCTATTCACGCCCGCGGCAGCTTGGTAATTGTTTTGTCTGGCTCTACTGCTGTAGTTACAACTAACATTGCCACGCTTACTACTTATAATGCCACCACAGGCACACTCAACCTTGACCCCGCTAATGGCACATACGGATGTGGTGGAAATCAAACAGTCAGAGTGAAGATTGTCGATTTGCATGGCAACCTCATGCCAGCTGGCTCTACTGTCGTTTTTGCAACTCAGGGCAACGGCAGTATTGTCGGTACGAGCGGGAGCTTCCCCGTTGAGAATGCATCCACTCCGATTGCGTCGATTGGTGCATCCACAGGCGGCTATAACTATGCAGTAACCGTAAAAGGGGATGGCGCAATTTCTGGTGGCGCTTGCACTGACACCACATTATCTGGCACCTTATCTGTAACAGTCACAACTCCGAGCGGGAATAGCACAAAATATGTGATAGCCAACCTAGCAAATTAGAATCTCGCGATACTTTCAAGGCCAGCGATAACAAGTCGCTAGCCTTGTCAGTTCTACTTCCCCTGCCATAATTGGATTAGCCTCTAAAATATCAGCGTTAAGCTGCAATTTATTAGATGTCGCCCACCGCAAACAGGCGTCGATGTTCGCGAATAGCATAGCGATCCGTCATACCTGCAATATAGTCAGCAACTGCTCTCGCTTGTTTCGAACCTGTAGCCATATTGAATTGTGGGGGAAGTAGTCTGGGGTCTTCCAGGAATGCCTGAAATAATTCTTTGATGATGCGACTTGCCTTGGCGGTCATGCGCATGACTTGATAGTGCCGGTACAGTTTGGTGCGCAGAAAACTTTTCAGTTCGCTGTTGAGTTCCTGCATCTCCGGGCTAAAGGCCGCTAGAGACTGCGTGCTCCGCACATCCTCCACACTCTCAGGCGCAAACTTGCGGATGTTGCGTTCCGTTTGCTGAATGAGGTCAGTCACCAACGCATTGATCATGCGGCGCACCGTCTCATGTATTACGCGGCGCTCGGCAAGACCGGGATATGCAGCACGTACCTCGTCCAGATGCTGCGCGAACAAACGCACTGAGGCCAATTGTTCCAGCGTCAACAATCCCGAGCGCAATCCGTCGTCCACATCGTGATTATTGTAGGCAATTTCGTCAGCCAAGTTGGCGAGCTGTGCTTCAAGGCTAGGGCGCAATCCTTTTATAAAGCGCGCCCCAACTTCTCCCAGTTGTTGCGCATGTTCTTTTGAACAGTGTTTAAGGATTCCCTCACGCGTCTCAAAGCAAAGATTCAGGCCCTCGAATGCTGCATAACGCTCTTCCAGCACATCTACAACACGCAACGATTGCAGGTTGTGCTCGAATCCGCCGTATTCTTTCATGCATTCGTTTAGTGCTTCTTGCCCGGCATGGCCGAAGGGCGTATGCCCCAAATCGTGTGCAAGCGAGATAGCTTCAACCAGATCCTCATTCAAGCGCAGCCGACGTGCAATTGATCGCCCGATCTGGGCGACTTCAATGCTGTGTGTAAGGCGAGTTCGAAACAGATCGCCTTCATGATTTACAAACACTTGGGTTTTATACTCAAGGCGGCGGAATGCAGCTGAATGAATGATGCGATCACGATCACGCTGGAACTCGCTCCGACCAGAGGGTGCCGGTTCGCTGATTTTTCTGCCATGCGCGCTGACGCTGACCGCATAGGGCGCATATATAAGCTCAGGCACTACAGGATTCCAATGTCTGTTCCAGGAGAGCTTGCGGGACATCGCTCGTCATTACCGCATGACCCAGCGCTTTCAGCAGCACAAATCGTATCTTGCCATCAGCGACCTTCTTGTCGAGGCCCATATGTTGCAAGTATTGCTGCGCCCCCAGTTTTGGAGAGGCGACAGGCAAGTCGGCTCGCACAAACAGTTTGCGAACGCGCGCAACATCGTGAACATTTAACCAACCCATACGCTGCGACAAGTCAGCAGCCATGATAGTACCAGCTGCAACTGCCTCACCGTGCAACCAGACTCCGTATCCC
>WOZO01000203.1 GCA_011620315.1 Sideroxydans sp.
GAGCACAGCACTCATAATGCTGGGGTCGGTGGTTCGAGTCCACCCATAGCCACCAAAGTCCCGTTTCAGGGCATCCGAGAAAATCCAGAAAGTGTCCTGAAACCCGCATCGCTGCGGGTTGAGCGGCCCGGCGGGTTCCAGTCGGGGCGTCACCGGTGCGAGGATGACTTTCACTGGGGCTCGGAGCCTGCTGGTTCCGTTGAACTCGATGGTTCGAGCCCAGCAGCACGGTCAGCATGGGGTATCCTTGGGGAGGTACATCCCCAACATCTCCCGACGGATCGTTGGCAGCAAAGGCCTGACAGCGTCCCGTCGGATGCACCCATACTGACGTTTCCGCACCATATGCGGTCCCCGATACCGGCAGGACGGTATGCGCATCTTCAAGGTTTTCCAGATCGAGGCGGCTCACCGTCTGCCGCATGTGCCGGCAGGGCACAAGTGCTCGCGATTGCACGGACATTCCTTTCGGGTCGAGATCCATGTGCAGGGTGAGCCGGATTCCGCGCTCGGCTGGGTGATGGACTTCGCGGACGTGAAGGCGGCTTTCGCGCCGATCTACGAGCAGCTGGATCATCACTATCTCAACGACATCAAGGGCTTGGAAAACCCCACCAGCGAGCTCCTCGCCCGCTGGATCTGGCGACGCCTGTCGCCAGCGCTCAACGGATTGGAAAAGATCGTGGTGCATGAGACGTGCACCTCGGGTGCGGAGTGCTCGGCCGACAGCTTTTGATGTGTCGCGGAAGTGCGCATTATGCATTCATGCTATTGAAAAACATAACGTTTTAATGAACGACATGCGGCCCGGGAAGAAATATATTGCACTGCAACATAACCCTTGCTAAGGTGACCCCACTACCAGCCACCCCTCGGAGCAGATTGTCATGACACAGCAGTTCACCACCCACGCTTTCGACTACGCCAAGCAGTTCTCCGACAGCGCTTTCAAGGCACAGTCGCTCGCCCTGCAGGGCTTCGAAACGGTCGCCGCCCTGCAGTTCAAGGCACTTGAGAAGCAGGCTCAGGCAGCGGCGGATTTCTTCGCCGAGGCCATGGAGGCTCGCGATATCGATGGCCTGCGCTCGCTTTGGGAGAAGGGCGCCAACTTGAGCCGCGACAATACCGAGAGCGCCGTGTCGGTCGGCCAGGAGATTTTCGCAGTGACCCAGAAGACTGCCGAGTCGCTCGGCGCGATCATGCAGGAGCAGCAACAGGCCGCGAACGACGCCGTCGTTGCGCCGGCTGCCGCCGCTACCAAGAAGGCCGCTTCCAAGTAAGCCTCCGCGGGCTTCCATGCCATGCCGCAAAGGGTCGGACAGAGTTGTCCGGCCCTTTTTTCATGGTGCGCCCGGCAGGGCGCACCTGCTTGGAGGTGAAAGTCCTCCAATGCTGAGGTATTCCCACGTTTTTCGTTTTATATCAGTCGGTTAACGGTGACCAGGCTGGAGGCAAGTGCCCGCATGGCGCAGTCTTCAGGGTGTCAAAGCCAAAAGAGGATCCGCCATCATGTGCGCCAGCCAAAGTATTGCAGAGGTGCCTGGGGATTCATTGGAGCGGATGCACGCGCTGCGCGAAGCGGTGTTGTTGCGTCCGGTCGAAGCGCTGATTGCCGGGCAACGCCTGGCCCTGGAGCTGCAGGTCAATGCAGCGAAAAGCGCGTGTGCGCGGTCGTGGAAGCGCCAGTTTCTGGGCGACACCCTGACGAATGTGGGGGGAGTCCGGTTCAAGGTCACGCCGTAAAGCGTGGCTTGCCTGACCGGCCGCGTGCGTGAGCTGTTGCGTCAGGGGTACGGGGAGATCATGAACAGGCTTGAGGGTGGGCTACTTCCAGCTCAGCGAGAGCAAGACCGGTGTGGAAGGGCCCCGACGGATGGCTGCGGCGTCGGCTGCGTTGCCTGCTATGGCGACAAGCCAAGACGCGTCGGCGGCGTACCGCGATGCAGCACAAGCGAGGGCGGTTGGCGGCGCGGGCTTGGCACTCGGGTCATCATGGGCACGGCCCGTGGCGGAACAGGGGTGCCAGCCACATGAATCACGCCTTCCCCAAAGCCTTCTTCGACCGACTGTGGGCGGTCTCACGGGTCGACACCGGTCGGTATCTTCAGTCAGCGTCACTGGTGAACCGTCCGCCGGATGCGGAGCCGCAGGTATGGTGGTGAGGGGCGGAAGATTCCGGCTCCCTACCCGATGGGCTTGCGTGGACCGCTTGAATGCAGCCATTTGCCGCATCGTCCGCATGCGTTCGCGCTTGTCGCTCAAGCCAACTCACTGCTACAATCTTGCGGATTGGATCGTCGCCTGACGCAGGATGAATGCCGCTTGGTGTGAAGCCGCGCGGGAAGCTCACGTGCTCAACAGTCTAGACTCCGGACGTCGCATCGCCTCGCGGATCGTGTGGTTGCAGCTGTCGGTTGCGGTCGCCGTAGGTGCGGTCTTCCTGTTGCAGGGGCCCCGTCAGGCGCTGGCTGCCGCGGCGGGGGCGGGCGCGGCGGCTGTCGGAACCGCGTTATTGTCCATGCGGACCTTCGCGGGGCTTGGTGCAGGCGGTGTTGCGCTGGGCCGGCTGCTCTCGGGGGTGGCCCTCAAGTGGGTCGCGATCCTGGGGGGGCTGTACGCGATCCTCTTTCAATTCAAGTTGCCGCCGTTGGCCGCCATTGCGGGGCTGGCAGCGGCTTATGCGGTCAATCTGCTGGCGTTTAGATTCAAGGGTTGAAACATGGCAAGCGAGCCGCAGGGCGGTCTTACCGAATACATCCAGCATCACCTGACCTTTCTGCAGTCGTCGCATGACGGCGGCTTCTGGTCGATCCATATCGATTCGATTGCCGTTTCGCTGATCCTGGGCGTGCTGGCCGGCGGTTGGCTCTGGCTGAAGTCGCGCCGTGCCACCGCGGGCGTACCCGGCAAGGGGCAGGCCTTCGTCGAGATCGTGCTGGAATTCGTCGACGGCCAGGTGAAAGACGTGTTCCATGGGGACCGTCGCTTCCTCGGTCCGCTGGCGCTGACGGTGTTCCTGTGGGTGTTCCTGATGAACGCCATGGACCTGCTCCCGGTCGACCTGCTTCCCTTCATCACCCAGAAGCTTGGCATCAGCCACTTCCGCTCGGTGCCGACGGCCGATCTCAGCCTCACCTTCGCGATGTCGCTGACGGTGCTGGTGCTGGTCATCTTCTACAGCTTCAAGGCCAAGGGCTTCGGCGGCTACATGCATGAGCTGTTCACCGCACCGTTCGGCAGGCATCCGCTGCTGTGGATTCCCAATTTCGCGCTGAACATGGTGGAGTTGCTGTCCAAGCCCGTGAGCCTGGCGATGCGACTGTTCGGCAACATGTATGCCGGCGAGCTGGTATTCATGCTGATCGCCGGGCTGTTCAGCGCCGGCAGTTGGCTGTTGTTCGGCATGGGCGTCATCGGTTACACGGTGTGGGGCCTGTTCCACATCCTGATCATCTCGATCCAGGCTTTCATTTTCATGGTGCTGACCATCGTGTATATCTCGATGGCGCACGATCACCACTGATTTCGTTCGTTTTGCCTGCTTTTAAGCATTTCTTTTCTTGAGGAGACCACCGTGGAACATCTCGTTCAGTTTGCACAAATCCAGGGCTTCACCGCGATCGCGCTCGGCCTGATGATCGGCTTCGGCGCGCTGGGCGCCTGTATCGGTATCGGCATCATGGGTTCGAAGTTCCTTGAGGCCGCTGCCCGTCAGCCGGAGCTGGTGCCGCTGCTGCAGGGCCGCATGTTCCTGCTGGCTGGCCTGATCGATGCGGCGTTCCTGATCGGCGTGGCGCTGGCGATGTACTTTGCCGTGGCCAATCCGCTGCTGGGCGCCGTGCTCTCGGCCGCCGGCACCGGTCAGTAACGACGCCAATGCGACATCACGCGATGGTGTCGCCTTCTTGCAGGGGCGCTTCGGCGCCCATGCTCGTACTTCGCACTAACAGGTAAAGCAGCGATGGATCTCAACGCCACTCTGATTGGCGAAATGCTTTCGTTCGCCATCTTGATCGGGTTCACCGTCAAATTCATCTGGCCGAACCTCACCAAGGCGATCGAAGAGCGTCAGCTGAAGATCGCCGACGGCCTCAGCGCCGCCGAACGCGCGCGTGCCGAACTCAAGGATGCCGACGCGAAGGTGGCTGACGAAATCCGCAAGGCGCGCCAGCAGGCATCGGAGATCATCGACAGGGCGCAGCAGCAGGCCAACCAGATTCTGGACAAGGCCAAGGCCGACGCCGTGGCCGAGATCGGCCGGCAGAAGGCCGTGGCGCAGGACGAGATCGCCTCGATGGCGCAGCGCGCCCGCGAGGAATTGCGTGAGCGCATCGGCGCGCTCGCGGTGCAGGGCGCCAGCAAGATCGTGCAGCGCGAGATCGACCCGGCGGTGCACAAGGCCCTGCTCGATCAGCTTGCGGCCGAGATCTAGGAGCCCCCATGGTCTTGCGATCATCCCATCCTCCGCGCCACGGCTGTTTGCCCGCATGCCGGCGTCGACACTCCGTCGTGGGCGGACGTCCACTTCTTCGTTTCCCCTTGGCCTGCGCGCAAACAGTTCCCGGCGCGGGCGCTTGGAAGACCATGGAGGGGCTCTGATGGCCCAGGCAATCACTCTCGCCCGGCCCTATGCGCGTGCCGCATTCGAGCTGGCGCGTGCAGCCGGTGCGCTGGATGAATGGTCCGATGCGCTGGCCTTCTCCGCCGCCATCGCGAAGGATCCGCAGGTCGCCGGCTTCGGCAATGATCCGCGCGTGCGGCCGGCGCAGATGGCCGCGTTGCACCTGCCCCAGGGCATGGCGGCCGATAGTCCGTTCGGCCAGTTCCTCGCGGAACTGGCCGAACATCGGCGCATGGCGTTGCTGCCCGAAGTGGCCGAGCTGTTCGAGAGCTACAAGCGCGAAGCCGAGTCGCAGCTGCTGGTGAAAGTGACCAGCGCGATGGCGCTCGACGCCGATCAGACCGAGCAGCTGAAGGCTTCGCTGAAGCGCCGCTTCAAGCGCGAGATCGAACTGGAAACCCAGGTCGATGCCTCGCTGCTTGGCGGCGTCGTGATCGATACCGGCAGCGAAGTGATCGATGGCTCCGCGCGCGGACGGCTCGAGAAGCTGGCCGGCGCGCTGGCGCAATAAATTTGACGCGAAGTCCATTTCGCGAAGAGCAAAACCGGCCATCCAGGCCGGACGAATCAGTTTCACGCGAAGTCCATTTCGCGAAGAGCAAAACCG
>WOZO01000232.1 GCA_011620315.1 Sideroxydans sp.
CGCCGAATGGAACCCCGGCGTGGTTGAGCAGCAAATCGGCCGCGTGGATCGCATCGGCAGCTTGTGGGAGAAGAAGCTGAACCAGGCGATCGTCGATAAAGTCCCCGCCGAGGCATTGCCCAAGATCGAGATTCGTCCCGTCATCTTCAAGGGAACTTACGACGAGGAGAACTGGAAGGTTCTGCGCGGGCGTTGGGATGACCTGCGGGCACAGCTTCATGGCGTGGTCATCACGCCTTCTGCCGCGCAGGGCGTGCCGAAGGATGTCGTCGAATCCATCAACAAGCAAGCCCCGAATTTCTCGCCTGATAAGCCATCGGGACATTAGATGCCCCCTTGTTTATCGGGGTCGCATCAATTGCTCTCGAGTTGCCTCAGTGCAGCGCTTCTCACGGAAAAGTCCGCATCCTTGCTCAACTTCTTGAGGACCGTCTTTGGCGCGGCACTGTTGCCAGCAAGGGCGCGACGCACTTCCGGGTCTTTGTGCACCAGAAGCGCGTTGCATACCTTTTGCGGGTCAGACAATGCTTCAGCCCGACCTGCAATGGCCCTTACGGTTTCAAGGTCGGAAGAGTTGATGTATTCGATCACCTGGTCGGTGCTGACCCAGCTCTTGAAGTAGTCGTTGTCAAACAGCTCCCTGATGACAGACGGGCTGGTGTCTTTCGCCAGCCGCTCGAAGACATCATTCCCGAGATCGCCGAAGTTCGCCATCTTGCCGCGGACCTCGGAACTGGGATACATCGACAAAAATTCGATCAGCGCCTTGCTCGGCATTCCTTCGCCCCAGCGCCCGTATGCGCTCGCGATCGCTTCGACTTGGGCACATCCCAGCTCTTCGGAGTGAACGTCCTTTCCATCTTGCTCAATGACCAGCTTGAATTTCAGGTCCGTCATGGCGTTTCCTCTTTGGCGGGTTGAATTTGACTTCCCACTATCCAGATAAGTGCGACGATTTGCGTCGCATGCGATCTTCACCAAGGCCGCCAACGCGCCAGCTTCACCATCGCCCAGGTATCACGCTCACAATACTTGAGCATGGCGGCGCGCAACTGCTGTTTTCGTTCCGGCGAGATGTCCGGATGCGCCGCTTCCCTCCACGCCTGCTGGGCCATGCCACCATTGCTCACTTCCAGGTCGGCGTAATCCAGTTCCGGCGCAATGGTCGGCAACACCTTCTTGATCGACCACGACCCCATCTGCGCCGGGTGGTAGTAGAAATCGCGGAAGATCGGCAGCAGATCGACCATGCGCTCGACGATAGCGTTCAAGGCAGCGGCTTTGTGCGGAAACCACGCCGCCATCTCGCGTGTGCGCCCGGCCTCGAAGCTCCGGCTCCAAACCAGGATCGGGCCAGTGGTTCCGCACGCCGAAATAAGCGCATCGACGAGGCCCTGCATCGGCGCATTGCCGCTGATGTCGAGGAATTCCTCGTGACCGATGCTGCCATCGGCCTGTTCGATGTGGCAGGAAAACTGGAACGGCACCTGCTGGAACGGCTTGGTGCCAATCCAACGCGGCACCACCGGGCCGATGGTTTCGTAATCGAGGTAGTAGCGCGGGAACGCCAAAGCCCCAAGTGCATCAACCAATTCCGGCGAAATGATGGCCTCGGCATTGCGTGAAGCACGCGCAACACGGATGTGCTTTTCGTTGCTCAATCGTTCTTCGGGAACATCGCGCAGGTCAAGAAAGCCATCCCGCTTCAATTGCTCGACCAATTTCCCGCCGTGAGGCAGGATCGAAACCGGATAATCCGGCTCCTCGGGTTCCTGCGATTTGCAGTAGTCGGTGAAAGGGCAAGGATGCGGCTCGCCGCAATGCCTGCCCGTGGCGATGACTGGCTCATTCCCTTTCATCACCGCTTTCAAGTCGCCCACGATCCCAGGCACTTCGGGAATCAAAGGCTCCACTTCGCCAGTGACATCCACTTTTATCAGCAGGCCGGAATAATCGTCTTCCCTTTCCAGCACGAACTGGTTATTGACGTGACCGACGTGGATTCTACCCAGCGGTAGTCCAGCACCGCGCATCACCCACGCCTGCACAGCGCAATCCCAGAGGTATTCGCCCTTGACCGAGGTGCTGGATTTCACTTCCACCAGCTCGTTATTGGCCGCGCCGCGTAATACAGCATCAGCACGGATGCGCACCCCATCATGTTCGAAGGCGGCCTCGAAGATACGCGGCACCTGCTGGACCGACTGTTCCAGCAGGGCACGGGTTTCGGCTTGGGCGCGTTCGGCGTCCAGCGGCCCTGCTTCGATAGCCGGGCCACCGCCAAGCAGCTCACGCGCCAGCTCGCCGAAATGGTTGCCTTCGTCAAAGCGGGCCTGCGAAGCATCGCTAACCTGGATGAGGTCGCGGCGGTGCACTTCCAACCACAGACGCTTGCGGCACTGGCGGCCGTTCTGGAAACGGGACTTGGAAAGGTAGATGCGGCGTTTCGTTGACATGTGATCCCCCTGTTCGATTGTCGTGGCTGGCTTCGTTCGAGGCAACCGGAGTAATTCCGATGCCTCAATGTGGCTTGCGACGTGCTGCCGCGACGGCGCGATCAATCCGCCGCTCTATCGTGCCCTGCGCCGGGGAGGCAGGCCAGCAGGCGCTCGCGGACATTGGTCGGTAGCCGTTGCATGGCAAAGTTCTGCCAGTCGAAACGCACGTACGATACGCCGCGCGGTTTTCCGTCATCCTTCGCGCCGGCGGCATCCAGCCGGCGACACACGACGGCGGCGGCGCGCAGAAAGCGCTCGTCGGTTACGGCTTCGTTGAAGGCGAGCTTGAACTCGTCAATCTTCCAGCGATCTTCCGAATCCTGCACTACGCCAAGTGTCGCCCGCTCCCAGACAGACAGATCAAGTCGGCGACTTTCTGAGCCATATGGCGGCTCCGGAAGTTTTTGGGGCTGCGCACCATCAAGATCAACACGGCAATCTGTGTCGCTCTAAATCAATACTATGAAAGTCGAATGACATAGACCTGGTCAAAGTTTTTCGGGAAAGCCGCCATCGAGCTGTTGCAGAAATAGATCTTTGTCTTCCGCAGTGCGTGGATTGCCTGGGTCGTTTTGGACCAGTCTTCATCTTCAAGGTTGCCCGAACGCATCCTGTCCATCTGAATCCTGCCGACCGCGGCTATCAGGTTCAGTGCCACATGCCATGCCGGGAACTCCGGCGAATACACGACAATGCTCCTGCCCTCTTGCAGCGCACCGCGGATGATTTGACTCAAGGTCTGCCCGGCCACGGGAACAATAGGCATTGCGGCACCGGTGGCTTGACCAAAATTGGCAGCTTCGGCGCGATTGAAAAGATGCCTGAAGGCCTCGCGCAGGACCTGGTCGATTGGCAGATGCTCCGGGAGTTGTTTGTTCATTTCGCAAATCTTAATCGGCCATGCGACAAATTGCGCCGCATCGGATTCACCTAGATCAAACACGACGCAAATCGTCGCACCTCTGAATATTCTGTTCCGGTCAACCACACCGGAGAACGTCATGGACATCACCGAACACAAGGGCAAGGCGTTGAAGCTCGTCGGCGGCGACGAAAGCCGCGAGCAGGCCGAAATCCGCAAGCAATGCGCCGATCTGGTCGCCGGTTTCAAGCAGCTCACCAATGGCGCGGAACTGGCGCTGCGTCCGGGAATGCTGGCGCAATGGAAGCCCGGCCTGAAATATCGAAAGACTCCGGACTACGGTGTGCCGGTGGTGGTGGTGGAGCTGCTGAAGAACGCGCCAATGGACACCGAGCACAGCTGCGGCAGCGTGTATTTCCACGAACCGCTGGATTTGATCGCCGGTTTCATCGATGAGGAAGGCGACTTCTGCGTGCTGCATTACGATGTGCGCCGGTTCGAGCCTTACACCGGATTGCAAAATGAGTGATCGCGCCATCACCCTTGCCGACCGCTATCGCGGCTGCCTGCTTGGGCTTGCCTGCGGCGATGCCGTGGGCACCACGCTGGAATTCAAGCCGCGCGACAGTTATTCGCCGTTGACCGACATGGTCGGCGGCGGGCCGTTTGGCTTGCAGCCTGGTCAATGGACGGATGACACTTCAATGGCGCTGTGCCTTGCGACCAGCTTGATCGAATGCAATGGCTTTGACGCGAATGACCAGATGCAGCGATACCTGCGTTGGTGGCGGGAGGGCTATCTGAGTTCGACCGGGCGTTGCTTTGACATCGGTAACACAACGGTTGTTGCATTGGAACGCTACGCGCAGGACGGTAATCCTTGGGCGGGCGATGATGATCCGATGACGGCAGGCAATGGTTCGCTGATGCGGCTTGCACCGGTGGTGCTGTGGTTCCATCGCAGCAGCGAATTACTGGAGCGTGCGGGAGAAAGCTCGCTGACCACGCACGCAGCTGCCGAAGCAGTGGACTGCTGCCGCTTGCTGGCACGAGTCATTTACAACGCGCTGGATGGAAAAGGCAAGGCGGAATTGCTCGCTGGCGCAGCAGAGGCTACGAGCCAACCCAAGGTGCAGGCCCTTACCAAGGGCAGCTACCAGACCAAGACCCGTGAACAGGTTCGCGGCAACGGCTATTGCGTGGAGTCGCTGGAAGCGGCGCTGTGGTGCGTCCACTACACAAACGACTTCGAGCAAGCCATCCTGATGGCCGCCAACCTCGGCGACGATGCCGATACCACGGCGGCCATCACCGGCCAGATCGCTGGTGCCCTTTATGGCGAGCAAGGCATTCCGCAACATTGGTGCGAAAAATTGCGCAATGGCCTGCTCATCGCATGCCTGGCAGAAAAGCTCATGATCGGTAATCAGTCGATGATCAACAGAATTTCAATGCTGAACTGAAAAATAGAAACGTACGCGTGAAGGACGGGGAGCCGATGCTCCCCGTCCTTTTTCTTGCCTGCCTATTCCCGATTTGCATGCACTGCGCCTGGCCGTGGAATCGGGACAGATACACACCCGGCCCGAACATGGCGAGGCCATAGACGAAGACGCGATCAATTCATCGTCGCGTTCGATGCGATGGATCCCCAGCTTCTGCCCGCACAGCAGCAAGGCCACGTCCGCCGCCGCCTTGCTGGTCACGGCCAACTGGTGCTGCACTTGAAGTTGGACGTATTCCGGCACGCCGTCCTTTCACGAGCGCTTGCCGAACTCGCCGGCGGTCTGAACTCCAGAATCTGCACGTCGGAGCGACCAACGATTTCGTGG
>WOZO01000005.1 GCA_011620315.1 Sideroxydans sp.
ATGCTGGTGACGATGGAGATGGTCTGGTTGTGATACGGGATCGGACTGAACAGGTAGTGGTGAGTGCCGACAAAAGGATAGAAGAAAGCCAGCGTCCAGAAACCGAGCAAGGACAGCCGGTGGCTGAACAACGGCGCTTTCACCGCCAGCGGCAGGAAGTAATACATCAGTGCCAGTCCGGCCGGCGTGATCCACAAGCCGACCACATAGTGGATATACAGTCCGTGCAGCGCGGTGTTGCTGATGCCGGACATCGGTACATAGGGCAGGATGACGTTGCCCAGCACCAGATTCATCACGGTCCACACCAGCGCGGCCAGCATGTACCACAGCGCAACGTAGAAACCTTGCTCCTCGCGCCTGAAGATCGTGACCAGCACCTGTCCGCCGATACCTGTCAGGATCAGCCAGCGCAAAATATTGAACGGCCACTGGAACTCGTCCGCCTCGAAGCCGAGGTTGTAGCCCATCAGCAAGGAGACCGAGCCGGCGACCAGAAAGATGTTCCAGCCCCACAGAAACATCCATCCCCATGCTTCCTTCGCCATGCGGCGTCCGCACAGGCGCGGCACCAGGTAATAAACCAGCCCGAGCACCGTTGTGGAAAATGCGCCGAAGATGACGCCATTGACATGTAACGGACGCAGGCGCCCGAAGGTCAGCCATGCAGTCTGTCCGAGAAAATCCGGATAGTGGAATTTGATGGAGACGAGCAGACCGACCAGCGGAAACACCGTCAGCCAGACGATGGCCCACCACAGCCAGGCACGTACCATATCCTTGTTGACGAGTTCTGCTGCATGATCATGCGGGGGCATCACTGCCGCAGTGTTGTCGTGGTTGTTCATGTTGCGGGATTGTTGGTCAGGCATTAGCGTTTTCCCTGGACTTCTGCAATAAAAACAATCAATTCTCGGTATCGACTAACTCCTTTGGCCTGTCTTTACTGGTTTTTTACAATGACGGTGTTGCTATATATATATGGATACACTGACTATATCCGGCATGGGAAGCGCTTGGCGATACGGCAAAGCACGTAAATGGATTGAAGCGCATGCTTGGAGAATCTGTTCAAGCAACACAAAAATCCCTGACAACTAACGCTGTCAAGGATTTATTGTTGACTGGTTTGGTTATTTATTGCGCAACGGATCGAGCAGAGAAGAAAGCCCGTTGTGATCCAGTTCGTGCATCAGCGCCAGCAGCTTGCCCAGTTCCCCTTTCGGGAATCCGGTGCGCGCCATCCAGTTCAGGTAGTTGCCCGGCAGGTCGGCGATCAGCCGCCCCTGATACTTGCCGTAGGGCATGGTGCGTGTCACCAGCAGTTGTAACGCTTCCGGCTGCACGCGAGATCCTAGCCCTTCAGCTTGGCGAATGCCGCCGCCATCGCGCCGCCCATCGGTGCTTGAGCCGGTGCGCGGTTGGCGGGCTTGTCGGCGGCTGGTCTGCCCTGCCCCCGGTTTTCGCGCGGCGCGGCGCTGGCCGGTTTGCTGCTCACCTGCCCTGCGCTATCCGTCAGGCGCATGGTGAGCGCGATGCGTTTGCGCTTCTCGTCCACTTCCAGTACTTTCACCTTCACCACCTGCCCCGCTTTCACCACCGTGTGCGGGTCTTTGACGAAATTGTTGGAGAGCGCCGAGATATGCACCAGACCGTCCTGATGCACGCCGATGTCCACGAACGCGCCGAACGCCGCCACGTTGGTCACCACGCCTTCGAGGATCATGTCCGGCTGCAGGTCTTTGAGTTCTTCCACGCCTTCCTTGAAGGTCGCGGTGGTGAACTCGGGGCGCGGGTCGCGGCCGGGTTTTTCCAGCTCCTTGAGGATGTCGCTGATGGTCGGGATGCCGAACTTCTCGTCCTGATATTTGGATGGGCTGAGCGCCTTCAGCAGATTGCTGTTGCCGATCACGCCTTTGATGTCCTGCTTGATGTCTTCCAGGATGCGCTGCACCAGCGGGTACGACTCGGGGTGCACCGCCGAAGCATCGAGCGGATCGTTGCCGCCCATGATGCGCAGGAAGCCAGCCGCCTGCTCGAAAGTCTTCTCGCCCAGACGCGGCACGTCGCGCAATTCGGCACGGCTGGCGAAGCGGCCCTTGGCATCGCGGTGATGCACGATGGCTTGCGCCACGCTTGCAGAAAGACCGGACACACGCGCCAGCAATGGCACCGAGGCCGTGTTCACATCCACGCCCACCGCGTTCACGCAGTCTTCCACCACCGCATCCAGCGAACGCGCCAACTGGAACTGGCTCACGTCGTGCTGGTATTGGCCCACGCCGATGGACTTGGGATCGATCTTCACCAGTTCGGCCAGCGGGTCTTGCAGACGGCGCGCGATGGACACCGCACCGCGCAGCGAAACATCCAGCTCGGGCAATTCCTTGGAGGCGAACTCGGACGCGGAATACACCGACGCGCCCGCTTCGGACACGACGATGCTGGTCATCTTCAATTCGGGGCGCAGCTTGATCAGGTCATGCGCCAGCTTGTCCGTCTCGCGCGATGCCGTGCCGTTGCCGATGGCAATCACCGCCACGCGATGCTTCTCGGCCAACTTGCTCAACGTGTGCAGCGAACCGTCCCAATCGTTGCGCGGCTGGTGCGGATAGATGGTGGCGGTATCCACCACCTTGCCGGTCTCGTCCACCACCGCCACTTTCACGCCGGTGCGGATGCCGGGGTCCAGCCCCATGGTCACGCGCTGGCCGGCCGGTGCGGCCAGCAGCAGATCTTTCAGATTGCGCGCGAACACGTTGATCGCCTCGGTCTCGGCGCGGGCGCGTAGCGCACCCATCAACTCGGTCTCCAGATGCATGAACATCTTCACGCGCCAGGTCCAGCGCACGGTGTCCATCAGCCAGCGGTCGGCCGGACGGCTCATGTCCTTGATGCCGAAGCGGCCAGCGATGCGCACCTCGCACGGATTGTGCGGCGAGCTCCACGTCGGCTTATCCTCCTCGCTATCCAGCCGCAGCTCGACGTTCAGCATCTCCTCGCGGCGACCGCGGAACACCGCCAGCGCGCGGTGCGAAGGGATGGTGTTGATGGATTCGGAATAATCGAAATAGTCGGCGAACTTCTCCGCCGCATCGTTCTTGCCCTCGACCACTCTGGACTGCACCACGCCATGCTGCTGCACGTATTCGCGCAGCGATTGCAGCAGCGCCGCATCCTCGGCGAAGCGCTCCATCAAGATCTGCCGCGCGCCATCCAGCGCCGCCTTCGCATCCGCCACGCCGGGGTTGGCATCGCCCGCCGCGCTGGTGAAAGGCTCGCGCAGATACTTGGCCGCTTCCTCTTCCGGATTCAGCGCCGGATTGGCCAGCAACGCATCCGCCAACGGCTCCAGCCCCGCCTCCAGCGCGATCTGTGCCTTGGTGCGGCGCTTCGGTTTGTAAGGCAGATACAAGTCTTCCAGATGCGTCTTGTCAGTCGCCAGCGACACCGCCTTCATCAGCTCTGGCGTCATCTTGCCCTGCTCGGTGATGGACGCGATGATCGCCGCGCGCCGCTCTTCCAGCTCGCGCAGATAACGCAGCCGTTCCTCCAGCAAACGCAGTTGAATATCGTCCAGCCCGCCCGTCGCCTCTTTGCGATAGCGCGAGATGAAAGGCACCGTCGCGCCCTCGTCCAGCAGCTCGATGGCAGCAGCGATTTGAGCAGGTTTAGCCGCGATCTCAGCGGCAAGGCGTTGTTCTATGGATGGGAGCATGTTTCTCGATCTACTGAATTAAATAGCCCTCTGAACTGCGAGGGCTAGGGGTGAAATTTGCGAGGGCGGATTATGCCAAGATGGGCGGGAGACTGAAAGAATTTCTACGAAGAAACTGGCCGAGGTCTTCCCTCGGAGTCGGTCCGTTCTTACAAAAACAGCCCAGCCGATACACCAAAACGTGCCGCCAACTCTTTTGACTGGCGCGCATTGAATTCACGTCGTCCTGATAACAATTCAGAGACGACGCCTTGCCGCTCAACCAAGCAAGAGAAGCGAACAGATCAATTGAACAAGCGGGGTCGGGGCTACAGGAAAAGGCAATTTGCGCATCTCGAAAAAAATTTTGTTAAGCGCGGAACTTTATTAGGGATTGCTTATCTATGGTGCCAGTAACGATAGTTACTTCACGATTCTCCTCCCTGAGCGTGATGTCTTAACTTTCCCCTTGTTAAGACTGTTTGCCCCCTTCCTGAAAAGGTCGGGGGCATTTTTTTGGGGTGGTCTTGAGTGCTGGGCAGATCGCTCGGCCCAACCTCCCCCGCACCGCTTAACCTTGTTTCTGCGCTTTTACGATACTCATCGCAGTTGCCACCATGCCGCCCATATCCGCGAGGTTGCCGGGCAGGATGAGAGTGTTGCCTTGTTTGGCGACTTTGCCGAAGGCTTCGACATATTGTTCCGCGACTTTGAGGTTGACGGCGTCCATGCCGCCGGGAGACTGGATGGCTTGGGCGACTTTCTGGATGGCCTCGGCATTGGCGGTGGCGACGGCGAGGATGGCGGCGGCTTCACCTTGGGCGGTGTTGATAGCGGCTTGCTTCTCGCCTTCGGAACGCTGGATGAAGGCTTCGCGTTCGCCGGTGGCGATGTTGATCTGTTCCTGTTTGCGGCCTTCGGAGGCGGCGATCAGGGCGCGTTTTTCGCGCTCGGCGGTGATCTGTGCCTGCATGGCGTGCAGGATCTCTTTGGGCGGCGTGAGGTCTTTGATCTCGTAACGAAGCACTTTGACGCCCCAGCTGGTGGCGGCTTCGTCCAGTGCGGCGACCACGGCGCGGTTGATGTCGTCACGTTCTTCGAAGGTCTTGTCCAGTTCCATCTTGCCGATGACGGAGCGCAAGGTGGTTTGGGCGAGTTGGGTGATGGCCATGATGTAGTTGCTGGTGCCGTAAGAGGCCAGACGCGGATCGGTCACCTGAAAATAGAGGATGCCGTCCACTTGCAACTGGGTGTTGTCCTTGGTGATGCAGACCTGGCTGGGCACGTCGAGCGGGACTTCCTTGAGCATGTGTTTGTAGGCGATGCGGTCGATGAACGGGATGATGATGTTCAGTCCGGGTGCCAGCGCGGTGTGGAATTTGCCAAGACGCTCGACCACCCATGCGTTCTGCTGCGGTACGACCTTGAGCGCGTTGACGACGAAGATGACGGCTGCGACGAGTATTAACAGTGCGATTTCCATGTTG